>JBGTMU010000335.1:0-6261 GCA_041743405.1 Longimicrobiales bacterium
GATGGGCCGCGAGATCGGCGGCGCCAGGATCGGAGCCGGCACCCGGCGCGCCACCCGCACCTGTTCTTCCAGCGACCCTCCGCCCAGATCGACCCTGAACGCGGCCAGCGAATGGAGCCCCACCCACTCCTCGCCGTTCGCCCCTTCTCCCTTGACGATATGCACGCCGCCCGGCCGCCCGAGCATGTCTTCACCGCCAGAGTGAGCCAGGTGACCCCGTACCCGATCTCGAACCTGATCCTGATACTCGCCGGCCCCCCGGTCCAGAAGGACGATGTCCACCTTCTGCCCTCGGCGTGCCCACCACTGCTGCGCCTTCACGAGCTCCGCCAGGATCCCACTCTCCGTCTCCTCGCCTCCCTCAACGAGGATGAAGGGAAGGTCCCCTGAGATCCCCCATCGCCAGAGTGACGACTGGCGAAGGTCATTCAGGCTCGCAGCGGAGCGCAGGATCCCCTGTGGATGGAGGACGTGGGACAGGAGCTCTTCCCAGACCATCGGGCCGTCCGCCTGCGCGCCGAGTCGCAGGAGCTCGCCTTCGGCCCTTGCTCTCGACTGGATCCGGGCCCACTCCCGCCGACCTTCGGAGCGAAGCTCGGCCGCGTGTCGCACGGCGGACGCCTGGTCCTCGGCCACCGCGAACAGCACCGTCAGGGAAAGGTCACCCCAGGGCGGAAGGTCCACGTCCATCACGGCCGCGGCGACCGGATCCAGAGGGTGGTGTGGTTCCCGCGGGGGAACCGGAAGCCCTGGATTGTCGAAGGCTGCCGGACGGGAAGGATCCCCACCTCGACCGAGGAATCGCTCGCGGCTCGTGCTCCACCGCATCCGGGGAAGCGGGCCTTCCCCACCGAGCACGCTGACCAGAAGCACGGGGGGCACTTCATCGGAGCGCGCGGACCGACGCTGAAAGAAGAGCCCCTGCCCGTCGGGGAGCGCCTCGGCCCGGACGAAGAGCTTGTGGAAAGCCGGGTGCCGCAGATCGCCCTGGAAGGGTGCGAGTGCGACCTCGGTCCAGAGCGCCATTCGCAGTCTGCGCGGGCGATCGGATTCATTCGAGAGGGAGAGCTGACGAACCTCGACCCCGTTCTCCGGCGCGAGAAAGACCTCCATGCGCACTCGGAGATCCCTGGACCGCCGCGTGAACTCGGCGCGGTGTGGCTCGAAGTGGATTCGGGTATCGTCCGAGGAAGGAGACCCGGTCTCCGAAAGGGGCCGCCAACTCTCGTTGGTATCAAGATCCAGGAGAGCCAGATCGGGGCCCCTGGCCTCTGCACCTGTGCCGACCCATCCCCGGAGGATAGCCCAGTCTTTCCAGCGGCTACCTCCCCTCCCATCGGGCCCGATCCCGACGACCAGATTCCCGCTGTGGAGGAGGTGCAGGGGTGGAGGGTCGCGGTCCATGGACGGCGACCAGCGCCGAATCCCGGGCCCCGCCCCACCGATCTGCACCGGGGCACTGCGATCCACCCACTTCCGCTCCACCGAACGGCGCCAGGGAATCCGCTCGTGGAGGAGGGGCTCGGCCGTCCGGATCCGCGGATCGCGGTGGAAACGCTCCACCAGCCGGCGATCGGTCAGATGATTGCCAAGGGCCGCGAGAATCATCCCGTGATGATGGCTCATGTATGACTTGACGACCCGGGGTTCGCCCTTCCATTGGCCATCCGGACCGAAGTCCAGCGCTTCATAGGGCCCCCAGGGGCCGATCCCGTTCAGGGCCGTCAGGGCATCCAGATTCCTCGCCACCGCCCCGGGGGCGATCGCCACTGCCATCAGGGAGGCATAGGGAGCCACCACCAGACGGCGGTCCGTTTTCCTCCTGAGCCCAAGCGCCGGTACGCCGAAGGCGTGGTACTGATAGTGCCCCTCCTGACTGAGCACGTGGTATCCCGATTCGGAAATCCCCCAGGGAATCCCGCTCTTTTTCCCGAAATCCTGCTGCACTTCGACGGCACGCCAGCACGCCTCTCCGAGAACCGTTTCCGGGGGTGTTCGCAGGAACAGCGAGGGCATGAGGTACTCGAACATGGTCCCGGCCCAGGAAAGGAGAACGGGTCCGCGGGGGGTCCAGGCGAATGGACGGCCCAGATGCAGCCAGTGCGCCGGGGGCACGTCCCCCTTCGAGACGGCGATCAGGCTGGCGATCCGTGCTTCCGAGGCCAGAAGATCGTAGTGGTTGGGATCCAGTTCACCGAGAGACACCGAGTACCCGATCCGGAGAAGCCGTCGGAACCGGTCGTAGAGAAACGAGAAGTCCATCTCCCGAAACAGGGCATCCAGCTCGTCTTCGAGCCCATCGAGTTCGTCCAGGAGGAAGCGGACCGCCCGGTGTGCCTGCGCGAGTTCCTCCTGCAGTCCATCGGGAAGAACCCCCTTGGCCGGCGTGCTCGCCTCCCGGTCCAGGAAGGTCTCGAGCCTCGGGAGAGAGGGGATCCGGACCCCTTCGGGAAGCAGCCGGTCGTGCAGCGCCGCAGCCGCCGCGCGATCCCGGAATTCGCTGCGAAGCCAGGGGAGCAGGAGAAGGATCTCATCATGCGCGTGGTCGATATCCGCACGGAGGTGTGCAAACCAGGCATGGATCGCTTCCCACTGCCCTGGAGTTCCGGCAGGAGGGGCACCCAACCCGGCCTGTATCAGGTGCGCTTCAAGCGGAGGAAGGTCCTGATCCCGTACCTCCTCAAGCGCCTGCACGAAAGCGGGGAGCCCCGCTTCCCATGCCTCTCCCAGCCGACTCTCCACTTTTCCTTCGAGCTCGCGGATGCCCGCGAGAAGAGCGTCCCTCGACGCGCCCTGTTCGATGGCTTGCAGGAGCTCGCGGATCACTCGCACGGTATCCAGAATCCCGAGCGGGCGTTCGCGGTTCCAGGGCTCCCGCCACCGGGCCACCTTCAGCGACTCGCGGACCACGAGGAAGCTGGCCGCCAGATTTCCGCTGTCGACGGTCGATACGTAGATGGGGTGGAGGGGGGCCCGACTGACGGTGTCATACCAGTTGAGGAAGTGACCGCGGAATCGGGGGAGCCCGCTCATCCCGTCCACCATCGCGCGGACGCGCGCGACGAAGGCGGGGGTTCCGTGAAAACCGAGGTCCCACGCGGTGACCGAAGCCACCATGGCCATCCCCAGGTTCGTGGGGGAGGTGCGATAGGCTACCTCCGCCCCGGGATCCTCCTGGAAGTGGTCGGGCGCCAGCCAATGCTCCTCGGGGCCCTGAAAACGCTCGTAGTACCCCCAGATTCGCCGGGCCAGCGTCCGCGCCCGTTCCCTGGGGAACTCGCCCCGTGGCTCCCGCATGAGTCGCCGGGGTCGCCGTACGAACTGACCCACCGCAGGAGAGACGAACCAGAGGAACAGGATCGGGGCGGCGATCGAGGGCACTGCACCGTGAAGCGTCAGGAGAACCGCCGAAGCTCCCGCTGCCGTCAGGGGTCCGCCAGGCATGTTCCGGATGAAGAATCCGATCGACTCGCCCCGACTCACTGCGCGGGTGGTGACGGCGGCCGAAGTCCATTCGAGGAGATGCTTCCGGGAATGGAACATCCGATGGAGGCTCCGCGCCACGGCGTCCAGCGCATTCCACGCCTCGAAGGGGAGGAAAGCCAGCTCCAGCGCCCATCGGCCAACACCCCGGCTGGCTGCCCGGGCCTCGGCCTCGAGATCGGACCTTCTGGGAAGGCTCCCGGCGGCGCGCAGTGCGGCGTCAAGCGTACCCGTGAAGAAGGGGATCCCCATCACACCCACGAGCACCAGGGTCCACGCGGCAGCCTGGGCTGGCATGGCTATCCACCCGAGGAGAAGCGCAAGCAGGACTGCCGGTGGCTGGAGCGAGCGTCGGAGGTTGTCGACTATCATCCATCGGGAGAGGAGCGACAGCCGGTTCCTCAGGCGGCGGCCTCTCTCCGCCGGCACTTTCGGGAAGATCCAGGGAAGGATCTGCCAGTCGCCCCGTGCCCACCGGTGGGCGCGGCGGGCGTGGGCCAGCGGGTGCCCCGGGAATTCCTCCAGCAGGATGAGGTCACTCACGAGGCCCGCGCGACCATGGGCCCCCTCAAAGAGATCGTGGCTCAGAATCGTGTTTTCCGGAGTGCGCCCCGCCAGACTGGCTTCGAAGGCGCGCACGTCATAGAGCCCCTTCCCCGCGAAGATCCCCACGTCGAAAAGGTCCTGATAGACGTCGAACGCAGCGTGGGCGTAGAGGTCGAGCCCCTGCACTTCGCCGTAGACGCGGCTGAAGACAGTGCCTCCGTCCGGATCCGGGAGAATCTCGATGCGAGGCTGGAGGACCGAGTATCCTCTGAGCACCCGCCCGCCCGCGCCGAGCTCCGGCCGATTCAGCGGGTGGGCCAGAGTCCCGACGAGCCGCGCCGCGGCACCCCGTGGCATGCGGGTGTCCGCGTCGAGAGTGAGCACGAACGGAGCCCCTTCGAGCCGCTGCCGTTCTCCTTCGACCACCCAGAGCCCCGACGGCTGACCCAGAAGAAGGTCGTTCAGCTCCGCCAGCTTCCCGCGCTTCCGCTCCCACCCCATCCAGCGCCCCTCCGAGGGATTCCAGCGTCTGGAGCGATGGAGCAGAAGGAAGGGTCCCGCGCCGCCCTCGCCGTAGCGCGCATTGAGAGTCCGGATCCCCTCGGCCGCCGCGGAGAGCACCACTGCATCTCTTCGGGTCCGTTCCGTGTCGGCATCCGGAAAGTCGGATACCAGTGCGAAGGAAAGAGCGGGATCCGAGTTCGCCTGGTAGTTGGATTCGAGGGTTTCGAGGAGATCGCGCACCTCTCGGCGGGACCCGAGGAGCGAGGGCACGGCCACAACCGTCCGAAAACGGGGATCGATTCCTCCGCGGAAGTCCAGGCGGGGAAGTGGACGTGGGGAAACCACCCTCCCCGCAACCCGGTTGGCCAGCGCGACCGCCGCACCCACCGAGGGAATCGTCACGAAGATCAGGAGGAGGAGGGCCGGGAGCCCGCTCACCTCGGTTACCAGATGGAAGCCCAGGAGAAACAGAAATGAGAAGAGTCCGATTCCCCCGAAGTAGGCGACTCCTGCCCAGCGCCGCTTCCGGGACGGGGTCCCCCGCGTGGGCACGCGCCCCTGCAGCGCCCGAAAGAGCTCCCCGCGCCCCTCGTCCACGAGGTAGTAGCCAATGTGCCCCTCCCTCGGCTCTCCCTTGCGCGAGCGAGCGAGCTCGATCGCCCGTGCAGCCACCACATCCTCTCCACGGCCCGACTTCCAGGCGATCTCCTCCACCTGGCGCCTGTACCGGTCCCGTGTACGGAAGTCCATTCGAGGGTGGACCCCGGCCGGATCGTCTCTGAGAATCCGCTCTACCTGACTGAGTGATTCCACCAGATCTCTCCAGTCCTGCGCAGCGAGCGCACGGAGGGAGAGGATGTACGGGCCGACCTCGACGCGATCCTCGGCAGAGGCGAGTTCCCGGAGGAGCTCTTCCAGAAGGGTGAGGCTCAGAAAGGAGGGCAGAGCCCAGAGTTCAGCCAGACGAAGTGGATGGAGCTCCTGGTAGCCCTCCACGAAATCGAAGATCTCTTCTTCTTCGACGCGCCCTCGTTCCCCGCGAACGATCTCGCGGGCCACGGCTTCAACCCGGGGCTGGCGCACGGCCGCCGCGACTTCCTCCCCGCTCTGGAGTCCGGGGAGTCGAGCGAGGAAGGGTGCGGTGAGGGCACCATCGAGCGATTCCAGTGCCTCGGCAACGATGAAGTCGTTTTCGAGGAGCCAGTCGCGCCCGCCCGCGGTGAGCCCCGGGTGGACCTTGCCTGCGGGGGACTCCCGGAGGCGCTTGAAATACGCCGAGAACTCCCGGTCGAGGACCCGGAGCCTCCGCTTTACCGCTCTCGCCGTGAGCCCTGAAGGGCCGATCCGATGCCCCATCGCGAGCGTGCGGCCGTCCCGCCGCGAGTCGTCGAGGAGTAGAGGATTCATCCTTCGAACATAGCCTGACCTCTCATTGATGACGAAGGGGAGGTCGTGGGCCGCGAGGATGGTTTCAGCTGCCGCGGCCCCGGAGCCTCGCGAGGGCGGCGGATGCCAGCCGCGTCACGATGCGGACCGGTCTGAAAACGGGGTAAGCCCATGTCAGGGAGTCTGGCAAGGGTAGCGCACGCACATCGTCCGGCCCAACCGCAGAGAGGTAGCGCAGGAGGAGACGTGCGCGCCGCGCTGGCCCGCGCGCGAGGGCAAGCGACCAGCTGAGCCCCTCCACCCTCCGCTCGGCGCTTCCGATGGGTGCGCGCCCCACCGATC
>JBGTMU010000336.1:0-8994 GCA_041743405.1 Longimicrobiales bacterium
CCTTCGCCCACAGCTCTCCCGTCTGGATCGGGGCCGTCGGCAGTACCGACCCCGCCGCGCGGAGGACGGCGGCCGCCGATCTCCTCCGGGCCATCGACGCTGCTGAGAACTCGGCACGGGCCGCGTACGGCGACACCGAGATGCCCCGCATGCTGGGCCGGTTCCAGGAGGCTCGAACCCGGCTGAGGGACATGGCCCGGTAGGCGCGTCAGAGCTCGCACAGAGTCAGTGCCGACTTGCTCCCCTTCCCCCGGGCGCTCCCTTCCGGGCAGTGGAGAGTGAATGCATATTCAGAGCGGGCTTCATGCAGATCATGAACGGAGAGAATATGCGTACTACTCTGGACATCGACAGGAACCTCCTGGAGCGCGCCAAGACCGCTCTCGGAGCAAGCACGTACACGGAGGCGATCGAGCGATCCCTCAGCCGGGCGGTAGAGCAGGCCGAGGTCGACGCCCTCCTGAACTCCCTCAGGGGCGAGGATCTGGTCTGGTCTCTTGACGACCTGCGGGCCTGGCGGCAGGTGTCCCATGGCGACGCTCCTTGATACCTCGGCCCTGATCGTCCTGCTCCGGAGGCGTCCACCGAGGGGAACGGAGGGAGTAGCCGCCGCGGCCGAGGACCGGATCCGGGCTGGTCGGGCGTTGCTGGCGTCGGTTACGGTGGCGGAGCTTCTGGTGGGGGCGAGGGACGAAGAAGCGGAGAGTCGGGTGAGCGCACTCCTCGAGAAACTTCCCGTTGTGGCCTTCGATCGGGACCTCGCTACGCTCGCTGGCCGAATGGGGCGAGACGCCCGGAGGGCCGGACGGGTGCTCCCCCTCCCGGACCTGGCCATCGCCGCCACGGCAGTGTGGATTGGTGTGCCGCTGCTGACCGCCGATTCGGATTTCGCCGCGGGCTCCGTCCTTGGGGCCCAGGCCCAGCCCACTGATGCGTGGCATGGGTTCGAGCTGGATCCGGGATCCGCGGTGGGGTGAACCGTCCACCGGGGGGCATTCACTCCTTCGAGGGATTCCGCACCCGCCCTCGTATCGCGCCTTTGAGCGATACCGTGCCAGACCCCCCTGATGCCACGTTACACGGTGCAGATTGGCATCATCCTTACCAGGAGGAGAACCATGAAAGAGAGCACGAAGAACCAGGTGAAGGGCACGGCCAGGGAGTTGAAGGGCAAGACCAAGGAGGCCACGGGGAAGGCGACCGGGAATGACAAACTCAAGATGAAGGGCAAGGCCGAAAAGACCGCCGGGAAAGTCCAGAAGAAGGCGGGCGACGCCGAGAAGCGCCTTCGGAAATAGCCATGCTGGCGTGCGGCGCCTGCGCGCGGGCACCTGCTACCCGCGGGCGACCGCTGACTCCCGCCGCCTCCATCGAAGCCCCCCACGACCGATGAGGTCAACAGGGGTGCCGCCCCGAGCTGAGCCCTCCGGAGGCTCTTCGGCCTTCGAGAAAGCGCGAGGCTCGACGGTGAGGCAGGGAAACGGCTACCGGCGCCATGAACACCAGCGAGGTTGTCCCATCGGGCGAGGTGTCGACAACGATTCCAGGGTCGCATCCGTAAGCCGTGGCAAGCCATTCGCGAACCTGGTCGAGCTGGGCTCCGGACAGGCGGACGTGGGCCGTCCCCCCATCGCTCCCTTCTGGATCAACCCGAACGGACAACCGCACGCGGTCCGGACCGTCGACCTCCCCTCGAATCAGGATTCGCGCCAGCGTGCCACCGGTCTCAACTGCGCATCGTGCCACCTCCTCCGCGAGAGGCTGGAGTGCGAGGCGCGGTATCATCCGGTCCCCTGCTCCTCCAGCAAGATCCAGATGAACAGGTGCACGGCCACGCCCCCTGCCGACCTGAATGTCGAGCACTCTGCGGAGGTAATCCAACTCCTGCGTCAGAGGTACAAACGGCTCGCCCTCTCGACCAAGTGAAACCCGCAGAAGCTCGCCCGCGTCGCTCAGGACCCTGCGTGCGGCTCGGATGTCGTCCCTCATCACGTCCAGAGCAAGCGCGAGTGATCCGAAAAGGAGGTTCGGGCTGACCCTGGATCGGAGGGCGGCGGTTTCCGCCGCCAGGAGATCGGCCCTGAGTGCTGCCGCGTCCATCGCCGCCTGACGGGCCATGTGGAGTTGCCATGCCGCCTCGACCAGCAGAGCGACAACCGTATAGCGAGCGAGGCTGACGAAGGCCGTCAGTGCGAGAATCTGGGTCAACGGACTCCCTCCACCTGCGACCAGCGGGCGGATATGGTACGCGGTGAAGGCCAGGGCGCCCCAGGATGCGAGGCCCACACTGATGTAGAGAACGAGGATGGGGGGAATCCTGCGAATCCGACGTCGAACCGTCCAGAGGAGGAGAACCGCTGGTGGAGTCAGCACGGCTTCGATCAGAAACAGCGAACCAGCCGGTACAAGCTGCTCCCACGAAGAGTAGAATGGCAGCCCGCTGAAAACCCGCCGAACTCCGAGGACAACGTGGTAGTGGACCGCCACTCCAAGATACAGAAGCGTGCCGATCGCGAACCAGCGTGGCCAGCCCCAGGGGCGGGAACGCCTCGATTCTTCAAGGTTCCACTGGTCAGATGTCGTGATACCTGCACCTGCGGGATCTCGATTCGGCGGGGGCGGATCGTCCTGGCTTTCCACCTGGGATTCCACCGCCACCGAAGGAAGCGTGACCGTTGCCGTGAAGGTGCCCGAAGGGTCGTGCCGGATGTGGAGCCCTGCCGCGTCGCCGAAGACGGCGTGAAGCCGTGCTCGGACTCCCCCGAGCCCGATCCGCTCGCTGATCGGCCTGTCGCTTCCGGGCCGGCCGGCAGGACCTGAATTCTCCACGATGACGGAGATCGCCTCACCGTCACGCCGGACTTCGATCCGGATCCAGCCTCCCTCACGTTGCCCCGCGATTCCGTGCTGGATCGCGTTTTCCACGAGAGGCTGGATGAGAAGGGGGGGGATGTGGGCGTCGGACGCTTCTGCATCGACGTGCAGCCTCACATCGAGGCGTTCCCCGAAGCGGGCTTGCTGGATTCTCAGGTACCGCTCGACCAGTCGGACCTCGTCCCCCAACTGGACCAGCCGGCGCCCCTCCCTCTGGAACGACTGATTGAGAAGGCCCCTGAGGTCGCGGAGCACTCGGCGCGCTGCGTTCACGTCCCGCCCCATCAGTCCGGAGGCTACGTGCAGGGTGTTGAACAGAAAATGAGGGTCGAGCTGCGCCGCCAGCGCCGCCGACTGCGCCCTCGAAACCTCTGCCGCATAACGCGCTGTGCGGGTCTCCTCCCGACTGACCCGGGCCCCGTTCAGCATGACCTCGAAGATGGCGGCCATCACGGCAAAGATCAGGAGTGCATCGAAGGCAAAAGCCGCAACGGCGTTCCTCAGTTCCAATCCCAGCGTGGTCGGTGGCCCGGGCCAGACGAGAATCCGGAGGCCCGCCGCCAGAAGGCTCCACGCGAGCCAGTAGCCCACGCCAATCGGAACATAGCGGAGGACCCGAGCCGTGAGTGGCCGCACCGGAGTGACCAGGCGATTCAGGACAGAAAAGACCCCGACGGAAAGGACGGCCCCGATGAGAACCGAGCTGATTGCCCGCGGCGCGTAGTACCACTCGCTGAACAGTGAGACCCCTCGCACGGCCACGTGCATCCAGGCGTTGCCCACCATGACCACCATGGCGGCCGACCATCCGGCCGCCCAGATCGCTACCAGCGTGCCGCGCTTCAGGGGGAGCCGTGTCGGCTCGCGCTTCGGTGTCGGGGGTGAGCCGACCGCCTGATCGGGAGATGGGGTCTCGTCCACCTGCTTACCCGGAGGGACGCTGGCTTCCAAGAAGGGACTCTTCGATCAGCTTCTTGTAGGTTCCTCCGGAGGTAAGTTTCGTTCCGTCCTCCAGCACGATGTGGTAGTTCCCGCGGAACCATCGGTGCACCTGCCGGACCTGATCCAGACGCACCGCGAAGGACCGGTGGATCCGGACGAACTCCTCCGGATCAAGGCGCTCCGTGATGTTCGAGATCCCCTCCCGCGTCAGGAAACTTGCCTTCGGGGTGTGAAGGAGGGTGTCGCGGCCCTTCGCCTCGATCCAGACGATGTCACTGGTGGGCACGAAGGCCAGATGGCGACCGGCGTCGACGGCCAGCCGGCTGGCATAACCGCGGTGTCCGCGCACTTCGTCCAGAAGGGCCAGAAGGCGCTGCTGTGTCTCGGAGGCCGGTCGATGAACTCGCTCGTGGACGCGACAGAGAGTCCTGCCCAGACGGTCCTCATCGAACGGCTTGAGAAGGTAGTCGACCGCGACGACTTCGAAGGCCCGGAGCGCGTACTGGTCGTACGCAGTAACGAAGATGATGGCGGGCATGTTCTCGGTACCGATCGCCTCAATGACGCTGAAACCGTCTCCATCCGGCATCTGGATGTCCAGGAATACCATGTCCGGGGCATGTTGCCGGATTGCTTCGATGGCATCCCGGGCGTTGCCACACTCCGCCACGACCTCGACCGGTACCTTCGAGTCGTCCTCGACGAGCATGGCCGAGAGGAGTCCCCGGGCGACGGGTTCGTCATCGACGATGATGGCCCGCAGGATGGGGGTCATTTCACTTGAGCCAGGGAGAAGGACGGGGGTGTCCTTGCAGGCATGGACGAGGCTCCCAATGGGAATCTGGAGTTCGGCTCGGCAGGGCCGGGCTTCCCCTGAACATGCCGCGCGGGGGTAGACCTGTCGATGCCTCGGCCAAGACCGTGTGTCTGCGGGAATCGAATGCGGCGGGGAGTGGGCACCCCGTCAGCTTCCGATCCAGTAGGTGGCCTTCACCATCAGCATGTTCCTGCCCGGTTCACCGAACAGGCCTCCGGAGTCCCTGGACCACTGCAGGTCACCGTACGGATGATGGCCGGAGCGATCCTGCTGCCACACGACGAACAGCGCCGAGCCCGGGCGATATTCCCACCGGAGCACGGCATTGCCCCGCAGCGAACGGAAGGTGAAGTCCGGGTTGGGAAGGAGCCAGACCCCGGCCTGCGCCGCCTGAGCGGGGGTCGGAGCGACGGAGGGGCAGTCGAACGAGCCCGTCGGATGGATCACCCGCACGTTCTGGTACGAGCACACGGCACCCCGGTCCGACCCGTAGACCGCAAAGTCCGCTTCGCCCGGTGTCGTGAACTCCTTCAGCCCCGAATAGGCGCCTGCGGATGCATAGGGCTGTACGAACAGCTGGAGCGAGAGGTTCGGAGTGAACGTCTGGTCGAAGCGGATGACGGCGGCAGCGGTCGTCTGCCGGAGTTCGGCGAACACGTACCGCCGGCCGTACGTGGCTTCGGCCCCGGGATCACCGATCGACCGCACGAACTGCTGCTTGTTGATGCTGTGACTGAACGAGGGTCCGATCTGAATCTGGGTGGAAGGCGTCGGCCGCAGGCTGAGGGTTGCCTGCTGCTGGTTCATGCGCCCACCATCGGCCCCGCGATGGAAATTCACCGACGAATTGAGCTGGAGCGCACGCCGGGGGTCCGTGCCGGCGATCAGGCTCACGGCCCGGGAGGACGGCGACCGGGCGAGGGGACCTCCCCATGTCAGGCGATCGCTCATGGCTTCACGGTTGACCATTGCGACGGCGCCGAAGGTCCAGAAATTTCGAAGCTGTCCATTTCCGAAGAGTTTGTACTGATCGACGAGCGGATCGCCACCGAAATTCCAGACGTGCACGGATCCCGCGGCGAATGCGGCAGTCCGGAAGATTCCCCGTGGACTGGGATACCGCTTCCCAAGGAAGGTTGTCATCGCGCGGTAGTCGACACGGCCCTTGAAGCCGGTGTCGTTGATTTCGAATCCGGGGCTCGCCTGCTTGTAGCCCAGGGACATGTCCCAGTTTCCGCTCCGCTGCAGGGCGATGTGCGCCACGGTCCCGCCAAGCGCGGTTCGGTCGGGGTCCAGTTGCAGATGCTCCGCGTCGGGACGCGCGAAGTAGCGCGAACTGGAGCGCTGGGTCCGCGACAGGGCGGCTTCGCTGCCGCTGACGCGGCTGCCGGCCAGGTACCCCGACAGGCCCCACCGCTGATTCCCCCACCGGTGAGAGAAGTCGACCCCGGCCGTGTACGCCGCATCATGCAGGAGGGGCCGCAGCCCCTCGTCCGAGAGGTCGCGGTGCAGCGCGTTCACCATCCCGCCGACCACGGTCTGTCCCTGGCGAAACTCCCGTCGAACACGCGTCGTGGCGTAGTTGGTGAGCGGCTCCACGGTGATCCCATCCTCTCCATCCTTCGTGAGGACTCGTGCCTGTTCACGGGCGGTGACGGCGTTCAGCATCCCGATGGTCCATCCGCCCTCAGTGCGTCCGGATATCTTGGCAGCACCGAGAACGGTGGTCTGGTCCGGTGAATCGGTGGCAAGGAACTGCGCGGGGGAGAGCGATCTCTGCGGCGCGCGTCCGATCCGGCGGGAATAGAAGAACTCCTCGAAGCCGTAGGAGTTGAAGGACTGCACGCTCCCGAACTGGAACACGTCCGATCCTTCAGCGAAGAACGGGCGGCGTTCCGGAAAGAAGAGCTCGAATGCCGAGAGATTGATCTGCGCCGGATCGACCTCCACCTGCCCGAAGTCCGGGTTCACCGTACCTGTGAGCGTGAGCCCCCTCGGCAGTCCCGCCCTGAAGTCCAGCCCGGTGGCCATGCCCGGGTCCGATGGATTCTGCAACGGATTCGCATCCGCGGGCGGCGAGCGGGTGAGGCTGCCGCTCGTGTAGGGGAGGAACTCCAGTCGACGGGGTGCATCGAGCCCCCGCAGCCCCGCGACTACCCCGAAACGCGAAGCCGTTCCGGGGACGGTCGGATCCATGAAGGCCCAGTGGCTTCGCTCTCCCACGCGTGCGATGTCCCGCGTGAACTGGATCCCCCAGGAGCGGTCGCCGTCATCCGCCCCGAATCGGAGCTGGGAGTAAGGAATTTGGAACTCTGCCGTCCAGCCCAGCGAATCTACCGCCGTGGCCACATCCCATATGGCGTCCCACCCCTGGTCGTTGCTGCCGTCGTCGTAGTTGTAGGCGTCGTGCTTCACCCCCAGCGGGTTGACCGCGAATCCGAAGGACGAACGCCGATCCAATCGGCTGTCCACCATCACCATGGCCCAGTCCGATGCGGGCGTGAAGGCATCGCGCCGCGTCAGAATGGCCGCGATGGCTTCCGGATCGGTGTCGTACATCCGCATGCCGACGTAGAACGCGTCCGCCCCGTAGATCACGCGCGCCTCGGTGCGCTGGGTCGATGGCTGTCCCGTGGATGGGCGCTGCTGCACGAAGTCCGTCGCCACGGCCGCAGCCTGCCACTCCGGCTCGTTCAGGAGTCCGTCGAGCCGGATGTCGCCTGCCAGCGGGTGGGCCTGCAGAATCAGGGCGTTCCCACCCCCCGGAGCCTGTGACACCTGTGCGTTGCCCCTCTCGACCGACCCGAACAGCACGAACACCCCGACCACGAATGCAATCTCGATTTTCGGCATTTTTCCCCCTCCGGGTAGGCACGCTTCTCTTCCGTTCCCGAAAAAACCTACTCTCGGCGGCTCATCACGAACCTTTCAGCGAACGAGCACGATGCCACGGCAACGAACCGTCGGCTGGCGAACACGAACAGGTTGCGCGGTCGGGTCTACTCGCCGATGCCGCAGGCTCCCATGCCCCTTGCGGTCGGGTGGCCTGATGGGGAGGGGAGCCCCGCGCGCTCATACCGCTGACAACGTGTTCGTACCTGCGCTTCCGCGGTTGGGGCCGATCTCGTTGCTCAGTGCAGACGGCAACCGAAGTTTCAGGTACGATTACTGGCTGAGTCGTGCGGAACGCTCTTGTCGCCTGGTCGCGGGAATTGGCAGTGCAGCACGAGGACAGGAACCGCGAGCGGTAGCACGCAACTTCCACAAGGAGACCCGATGATCAACCGTCGCAGATTTTTCGGAATCACACTCGGCGCCGGTGCTGCGCTCGCACTCCCTCCGGAGCTGCTCCGCGCATTTCAGAAGTCGGGCGGACAACTCATTCAGCGGGCCATTCCGTCCTCTGGCGAGATGGTACCGGCCGTCGGACTCTCGTTCTCGAACCACCCGTCGTGCGCGGATCATTCCGCACTCACGGAGGTCCTCAGGACGTTTGCCGACAACGGCGGCAGAGTCTTCGACACGATGCACAGCAACGCCGCATCGGAGCAGTTCCACCACGCGGCTGCCAACGAGCTGGGGATTCAGAACAAGGTCTTCTGGTCGACGCGGGGTTCCCCTCCGGGGGGCCCCGGCGGCCCGCCGCCGTCCGGCCCCGCTGCCGCGAAAGGGCACATCGAAGCGACGTTGGCCAGGCTCACGGTGCCCAGGGTCGACCTGATCATGGTGAACCCCGCCGGCGACCCGACGCACCTCGGCGTCCTGAAGGAGGAGAAAGAGGCGGGCCGCGCCCGGTACATCGGCGTGCAGACGGCTTCGGTGAATTTTGCGTATGCCCAACTCGAGTCGGTCATGCGCAATGAGCCGATCGACTTCATCGGCGTAGATTACGACGTGGGAAATCGCAGCCGCGTCGAGGAAACGATCCTGCCGCTCGCCCAGGAGCGGAACATCGGCGTGATGGCGTTCTTCCCCTTCGGCAACAACGGAGGATTCAGTTGCAGTAGTGGCAGCAACCTCTTCGGCCGCGTCGGCACCACGCCCCTTCCGGAGTGGGCCGCCGAATTTGACGCCAGCACGTGGGCGCAGTTCTTCCTCAAATACGTCATCAGCCACCCGGCCATCACCGTGGCCCGTGTAGGGACGACCAAGCCCCACCACATGCTCGACAACATCGGCGGCGGCATCGGGCGGCTGCCAGACGAGACGACGCGGCAGCGCATGGCGGAGTTCGTGGACGCACTCCCCCCGGCACCGGCCCCCGTGCCGCCGCAGCAGCAACAGGCACCCCAAGGGCCTGCCATCGTGCTGCCGGCGGCCGTCCTCGAGCGCTACGTCGGTGAGTACGCGGCGGCGTCCGG
>JBGTMU010000337.1:0-2916 GCA_041743405.1 Longimicrobiales bacterium
TGCGGCTCCAGCGGGCGGCCGCGAGATCCACCGGCGCGTCGAGCCGCTGCAGCGCCGAAGTCACGGCACCTGCAAGGAACTCGAGCGCGTCGAGTTCGGCCCGGCACTGTGCACAGGCATCCAGATGCCGCTCAGCCGCCAGAGCCGCCGATGGAGGCAGCTCGCCGTCCAGGCAGGCCTGGAGTTCACCCTCATGAAGATGCTCGTTCATCCTTCCCTCTCGTCGTTCATCTCGTCCATGAGACTCTTGCGGGCCCGGGCGAGGAGGGTGCCGACGGAGCTGGCCTGCACTCCGACCGCGTCTGCAAGCTCCTTGTAGGAGAACCCTTCCTCCCGCATCAGGAGGAGCGTGCGATCACGTTCCTCCAGCCCGCTGAGCGCGCGCCTCACTCGCTCGATTTCCCGCGAGCGCTCCAGTTCCTCGTCGGGAGACAGGCCATTCCCGGGCTCCACCGGGTTGGCCTCCAGAAGTCGAGCCCGGTTGTTCGCCACCCTGGCCCGATCGCGAAGCAGATGCGTGGTCACGGTGAAGAGCCAGGCCCGGATGCCTCCGGAGTCGCCCTCGATCTTCCGATCGAGGAGGCGGACGAAGGCTTCCTGCGCCGTGTCTTCCGCCAGATCCGCATCGCCCGAAACCCTGAGCGAGTAGCGGTAGAGCTGGGGATACACGTCGTCGAAGAGCTGCTCGAAGTTCACGGCCCTCCGGCCCTCGTTCCGGTGTCGGAGCGTGCGAGGCGCGCCCTCGCCTTCCGCATTCGATGAGAGAACGAGCGACGAGACAGGAATGTGACAGGGGAGGGGCAGGACGCCCCTCCCCCGTGCATCCCTCGGACCCTGTCCGGGGTCCCGCGATCCAGTCGGCGGGCGGCTCCCCCCAGATCACCCGGGGTCCCGCGATCCGGCCTACGGACGCCTGCCCGGGATCCCGGCCGCAGTGGACGGAACCGGATCCTCCTCGAGCCAGTGGAACAGTGGGCGTGCCGTGCGCGCATTCGGCCAGATCTCGTCGAGGGTATCGCCGTCGTACAGCCTTCCATTCATCATGACATGGCGGACCGTGTTCGTGTTGCGGATGTCGTCGAGGGGGTTGCCGGAAAGGATCACGAGATCGGCCAGCTTCCCGACTTCGATCGACCCCAGCTCCTCATCCAGTCCGAGGGCGGCGGCACCGATGCTCGTGGCCACGCGGAGGGCGTCATGCTCATCCATTTCACCCGACTGGATCGCCCAGAGTTCCCAGTGGAAGCCGAGCCCCTGAAGCTGACCATGGCTTCCCACTCCCGCCCGCCCCCCCGCCTCGACCACCTGTTTCGTGAAGTGGCCGACCAGTCGGAAGCTGTGTACCTCGGGGTGGAACCACCCCGCATCGCCCGGCCCGGGGCCGGGGCGCCTCAGCGTCTTCTGCTGCACTTCCTCGAAGGGCGTGAAGGTGCGGAGCTTTTCGTCGTGCAGGACGTTTTCCGTGGAGTAGAAGTAGTTCTCGGCCCACGGCCCTCCGTAGGTCACCAGAATGGTCGGGGTGTAGGCCATTCCTGAATGGGCCACGAGGTGCGCCAGATCCCCGTAGAGGGGGAAGCTCGGCATGTTGTGCTCCATCCCCGAGTACCCGTCCAGCCCCATCGTGATGTTGAGGGCCAGATCGAGACTTCCCTCGGTGGTGGGCATGAGCTCGAGCTCGCGCGCGGCCTCGATGATGTGCTGCCGTGTCTTCCGGTTGCCGGCGCCGTACATCTTGATGGTCTTCGTGTCGTAGTACTCGGCGTAGCGGCGGAGCACCGACCGGGCCTCGTCGAGCGAGTTGATCCGTTCGCCAGCGAAGACGCCGGGGCCGGTCGAGTAGGCACGCGGCCCGAGGGTGCGTCCCGCCCGGACCATGTCCTCGTAGGTGAGGATGTCGGTGCTCCCGGTCTGCGGGTCGCGCGCGGTGGTCACGCCGTAGGCCAGATTGGCCGCGTAGGACCAGGGCTGATCCCGATGGATCCCGGCGGAGGCGCGGAGGTGGGCGTGCGTGTCCACGAACCCGGGGACGACCGTGTGACCGGAGAGATCCACGGTCTCGGTCCCGTCCGGCACCGTCAGGGTGCCCCGGGCGCCGACCGCCGCGATCCGGTTGTCCCGCACCAGGATGTCGCCGTTCTGGATGACCTAGTCGCCGCGCATCGTGATGACGCGGGCATTGGTGAGGAGCACCGTTCCACGCGGGATGTCACGGTTCGCAGCAACCTCGATCCGGAACTCGAGCGGAGTGTATGCATCCGGTTCGCCGGGAAGTTCCTCCTCCTCCTCCTCCGCGGGCTCCTCGTCCGGAGCGGAAACGGAGTCGGGGGCCGGGTCGGGGTCGGGGTCCGGGTCGGCGGCGCCCCGGGTTCTCCGGAATTCGCGGATCTCCTGATCGACCCTCCGCGCCTCGGCGAGGTCGTAGACCACATGAGCGTTCCCGATGGACCAGTGGACCCTGCTCCCGTCGGCACTCCACGAGGCGAACTGCCCGCCGATGTCGGTGAGTTTCCGCACGGGGAACGCCGCGTTCTCCGGGTTCGCCACATTCACCGTGGGGCCGTCGCCTCCCACGCGGGGGAGATGAACCACATAGAGGTCCATTCCGTGCACGGAGAGCACTTCCTCCCCGTTCGGCGAGATCAACACCTGCGACGCCGGAGGGCTGCCGCTTCCTCCCAGTGCCGCGGGGCCGGTCACACGGATGTGGGTCCGGCGATCCGTGCCATCCCATCGGAAGGAGATGAGCCCCTGCCCTCCTCCGTAGGCGAAGATCCGCTCCGAGTCGCGACCGAAGTGGGGCGACGAGAAGCCCTGAACGCGCGTGATCGCAGTGGCTTCACCTCCGGCAGCCGGGATCCAGAAGAGCTCCTCCGTGCCCCCCGGCGTACCCTGCGTGAGCGCGTCGCGGTACGCGCG
>JBGTMU010000338.1:0-3514 GCA_041743405.1 Longimicrobiales bacterium
TCGTGGTGGACATCACCGTGGTCGGCCGCGCGGACGCCCCCCTCCTTCGATCCGGGGCCGAGCCCGGCCACGAGCTGTGGGTCACCGGGGCTCTCGGCGCCAGCGCGGCGGCCGTGTCCCTCTGGCAGGCGGGCGACGCCCCTTCTCCCGCGCTTCGGGCTCGCTTCGCACAACCCGCCCCGAGGATCCAGGAGGCGCTCTGGCTGGCAGGGCAGGACGGGGTTCGCGCCGGAATCGACCTTTCGGACGGGCTTGCGGGAGATGCCGCCCACATTGCGGCGGCCTCGGGCGTCCGGATCATCCTGCAGACGGATCGGATCCCCCTCGATCCGGAGCTCGGACGGGTCACCCTTCCTTCCCCACACTCCCCCCTCTCTCTCGCCCTCCACGGGGGCGAGGACTATGAGCTTCTTCTGGCGGTCGAAGCCGGGGCTTTCGATGGAAGGGCGGAGGAATTCCGGCGACGCTTTGATCTTGCCCTGACCCGGATCGGGCGAGTCGAGGCCGGAGAAGGGGTCTTGGGCGCTCATTCCCCCGACGCTCCGCCCGCGCCCCTCCTCCGGAGCGGGTACGATCACTTCTCGGACGAGCTTCCATGATCCGGTCCGTCTGGGTGGTGCTGGCCGGGACATGGCTCACCTTCTATTACTCGGGGCGTGTAGTATTGGCGTGCTGGCTGAGACGTCCGGGTGTCCGTGCGCTCTGCGACCGGGTCGCGGCCACGTGGGGAAGGAAGCTGGTGGGCCTCTCGGGGTCGAGAGTGGTGCTGCACGGGGTCGACCGCGTGGACTGGTCCCGACCCTGGGTCATCGTGGCCAACCACCAGTCCTGGTTCGACGTCTTCGCAGTGGTGGGGCACCTCCCGATACACGCCCGCTTCGTGGCGAAGGAGGAGCTGGCGCGGGTGCCGATCTTCGGAACGGCCTGGACGGCCTGCGGCCATGTGGCCGTGAACCGGGGAGACCGGGGACAGGCGATCCAGTCGCTGGACGCCGCAGGAAAGCGGGTTCAGGATGAGGCCCTTGCCATGGTCTTCTTTCCCGAGGGCACCCGGTCGGACGACGGCCGGCTCCAGCGGTTCAAGAAGGGGGCCTTCGTGCTGGCCATCCAGACGGGAATCCCGGTGCTCCCCGTCGGGATTTCCGGGAGCCGCGACGTGATGGCCAAGGGATCGTTCCGGATCCGTCGGGGGGAGATCCGTCTTCGGATCGGCGAGCCAATCCCCACGACCGGACTCGAAACGGAGGATCGCGATGAACTGGTCCACCGCAGTCGAGAGGCGGTCCTCGAGTTGATGGAAGATGGAGATGGAGTCGGGCCGGACACCGGGCCCGCTCCCGAAAACACGACACCTGAGAAAGGGAGGGGAAACGCGTGAGCCGATTCGAGATTCGTGACCTTCGTGGACGGGAGATCCTGGATTCCCGGGGCAACCCCACCCTTGAGGCGGAGGTGGTCCTCGCCGGGGGCGCCGTCGGGAGCGCTGCGGTGCCCAGCGGCGCCTCTACCGGTGAGCATGAGGCGGTGGAGCTGCGCGACGGCGATCCGGCGCGCTACCTGGGACGAGGAGTGAAGACCGCGGAATCTCACCTCAACGGCGAGATCCGCGGGCTTCTTCTGGGGCGCGACGCGGAAGATCAGGAGGGGCTGGACCGGGCTCTGATCGTGGCCGACGGCACCCCGAACAAGGCACGCCTCGGTGCCAACGCGATCCTCGCCGCCTCGCTGGCCGTGGCCCGGGCCACCGCCGAAGCGAGGGATCTGCCACTCTTCCGCTCACTGGGCGGAGAAGAGGCCACCCTCCTCCCCGTTCCCATGATGAACATTCTGAACGGGGGAGCGCACGCCCCGAACAACGTGGACATCCAGGAATTCATGGTGATGCCGGTCGGAGCCGATACCTTCTCGGAAGGCCTCCGGATGGGAGTGGAGATCTTCCATCACCTGAAGAAGGTGCTCCAGGAGCGGGGTGGAAGCACGGCGGTCGGCGATGAAGGTGGCTTCGCCCCCGATCTTGCGAGCAATGAGGATGCGGTCGAAGTCGTACTTCAGGCCGTGGAGCGGGCGGGGTACCGGGCGGGAGAAGACGTGGTTCTCGCTCTGGATGCGGCTTCCTCCGAGTTCTACAGCGACGGGGGATACACCTTCCACTGGTCCTCCGGGGAACGGCGCGACGCCCCGGGGATGGTCCAGTTCTGGGAGGGCTGGCTGGACCGCTACCCGATCGCGTCGCTCGAGGACCCACTCGACGAAAACGACTGGGATGGGTGGAAGGCGCTCACCGAGGCGGCAGGCGACCGGGTCCAGATCGTGGGCGACGACCTCTTCGTGACGAGCGCGGAACGCCTGCGCCGTGGGATCGAGCAGAAGACCGCGAACGCCATTCTGATCAAGGTGAATCAGATCGGGACACTTACGGAAACCCTGGAGGCGATCCGCACCGCAGATGCCGCCGGGTACCGCTCGGTGATCTCGCATCGTTCGGGTGAAACGGAAGATGTCTTCATCGCGGATCTGGCCGTGGCGACCGGAGCAGGCCAGATTAAGACCGGCAGCGCGTCTCGCAGCGACCGCGTGGCCAAGTACAATCAGTTGCTGAGGATCGAGGAGAAGCTGGGAGCGCGCGCCCGGTACCCGGGCCGCTCCCTGTTCCGGGGAAACGGCGCGTGATCCCCGCATGACTCGCCCCGGCGCTTCCACCCGCCAGGGGCTTTGGAGGAAGGGAATGCTGAGAAAACTGCTGTTTCCGGCGATTCTGGGCCTCGCGGTCTATTACGCGCTGTTCGGTGGCGAGTACACCGTGCTCGACGTGAAGCGGGTTCAGGCCGAAACGGTGGAGGCCCGCGAACTCCTGGCGCAGCTCAAGGATGCCACCGAGTCCCTCGGGGCCAGTGCGGAAGCGCTGGAGAATGACCCGCGGACCCTCGAGAAGCTGGCGCGTGAACGGTTCGGGATGATCCGCTCGGACGAGATCCTCTACCGCTTTGCGGACGCCGGCGAGGAGGACGAGGAGGGTTGACTCGGGTGCCCCGCGAGGGTAGCATTTCGGGCCCCGCCGGAGTAGCTCAGTCGGTTAGAGCAGCGGAATCATAATCCGCGTGTCGGGGGTTCGAGTCCCTCCTCCGGCACTCACAGAAAAGCCAGGCAGGACGAAGGCTTTCGAGATCGGCCCCTCCTTTTGGGAGGGGCCTTTTTCCTGTCAGACGCCCTGGGGCCTGTTTACATTTCCTGCGGGCGGACAGACTCGGCGATGAATGCCAAGTGGATAGGGGCGGCGAACATGACGTCGAGCTTGTCATAGCGGAAAGAGAGCTTTCGGCGGCCCTTCAGCCGTTGGGACAGGGCGCAGGCAACGGTGGGGTGAGAGGGAGCGGCGGCTGGCACGCCCCCGGATCCCGACGAGGAGGCGCCGAGGCGGGATCAACCCCGCCATCGGGGCCCCGCCGCGGGTCATCGGCGGGGTTCGTCCCGGAAACCGGGATCAACACCGCCGGGGCGAGCCCATGACGCCATC
>JBGTMU010000339.1:0-10488 GCA_041743405.1 Longimicrobiales bacterium
GGGGCGCGTGGAGCGCCGCGTCCACCGGGGCGTGGCGGAGCTCGCTCGCACCGGTGCCCTTCAGCAGGCTGAGAGCCACGAGTGCCGCGTCCGCGTTGCCGGTCGTGAAGAACTGGAGCGCGTGAGCCACATTCTCGGCGATCACCAGGCGGTCAGCGAGACGCTCTGCGACCCCCGCCGCATGAAGAGCCTGCCGGGCCGCGAGGCCGTAGGGGGCGTGGTCCGGGTTCGCGAGGGCGATTACCTGAAACCGGGGCTCGAGGAGCGAGCGGAGATCGAGCGGCCTTCCGGAGGCTGACTCGGTGCTCGCCTCCGAGGGCGACCCCGAAGTCACCAGAGCGAGCCTTCCGGTCGCATAGAGCCGCACCGAAGCCGGGTCGATCCGTCCCGCGTCGACGAGTTCTTCCAGAAAAGGTTGGTTGGCCGCGAAGAAGAGGTCGGCCGGGGCTCCGTGGCGGATCTGCTGCGCGAGGTTCCCGGTGGAGCCGAAGATCACCTCGACCGGTGTACCGGTGGCCTCTTCGAACCGCGGGACCAGATCCGCGAAGGCCGCCTGCAGATCCGCCGCCGCCAGGATGAGGAGCGGGTCATCGGGCGCGGACTCGCATCCGGCGCAGAAGATCGCTGCGATCCCCATGGACCCGAACGCACCGGCGCGCCCCCGCCTCATCACGCGGGCATTCCCATCTGCGAGGCGTCGTATCCCCCCAGAGCCTCGACCTGCGTCCGAACAAAGGGACGCCCGAGGAGCGAGACGAGGGCCGCGACGGCGGGAAGCTCGAGGAAGTGGTCGGGGATCACGAGGTCGTAGGGCTCCTCCGCGAGCGGAATCGCGGCGAGCCCGCGCGGATCGCCAACGGCGCGGATGGCAACCCCGGCGTTCGCCGCCCCGCTGGCGACTGCATCGGCCACGGCCCGATGCCCCCCTGCCTGCGTATCCATGAACCCGGGCACGGAGGCCAGCGGTACTCCGGCCTCCCGAAGCGCGGCCTCGACCAGATTCCGGCTTCCCGATCCGGCTTCCCGGTTCAGGTACCGAACGTCGGGCCTCCCAAGATCAGAGAGACCGCGGATCCCGAGGGGATTCCCGGGCGCCAGCAGAATCGCCTGTTCCCAACGAGCGTAGCTCAGGCGCGTCGCGGGGAAGGGGACCAGCCGGTCGACCCAGGGTGAGTTGTAGCGCCCGGTCTCCGGGTCCTGGAGGTGAATGCCAGCCACATGTACCGCGCCCCGCGCCAGTGCCCGGAGTGCGGCTTCGCTTCCCGCGGAGATCCAGAGGATGCGAAGACCCCGTTCCGAAGCCAGGATCTCCCGGACCAGGGCAAAGGAGGGATCACACCCCGCGACCACGAGGTCGGGAGGGGCCGGGCGGTCCCGGAAAGCGGTGAAGCGGACCCGGCCTCCCGGGAGCGCCACTCCGATCCCGTCCGCCGCCTCTTCCGCATGGTGAACTCCGAGGCCGATCTGGTAGGCGAAGTCCTTCCCTCCGATCCGCGCGACCCGGGCGCGTGCGCGAAGGCGCTGCGGCTGTTTTTCCGACCATCTCTCCGGGGAAAAATTCCGTATGACCTGCTCCTCCGGGGCCTCGTCGTCCAGCCGGAAGAGCTCGCCCATCGAGACACCGAGAGCCCGCGCGAGACGGAGGGCGACCTCGGCCGATGGGACGGACCTTCCCGACTCGATCGCGGCGAGGCTCTGTCGGGTGATGCCGGCGCTCTCCGCAGCGCGGGACTGCGACCAGCCACGGGCATCCCTCAACTCTCTGAGGGAGCTTTGAAATGAGGAAGTCATGCCCGGATGTATGGACAACATTGCATAGTGTCAAGTCGAGCGTACACGCGCTCTCGTGCGATGCGTGCGGGAGCCGTGCCTCCCCCCTTGCCCGACCTCGGTTCTGAGGGTACTGTGCCGGTCTGGAAATGAGGATTCGACCACGCATAATCACGGGAGTGTGGCATGGCAGACGCGACGGGTCAGCGCATCAAGGTGGTCCTCCATATGGTGCAGATCCATGACAATCTGGAGCCCGCCTGGGACGACGAGGGGGAGTTCCGCTTCACCTGCAAGGTGACGAGCCGCAACCGGGGTGGGATCGTTCAGGAAACGGTCCTCCCACGGAACGCCGAGTTCTACCGGATTTCCGACAACCCGGCGTGGAACCGCCTTCGCCTGGATGAGGTCCTCTTCGAAGGGGAGGTCGACGACCACCTCGAGATCGACATCCTCGGAGAAGAGCTGGACACGCTCACGGCCAACGACGAGCTCGACCGGTATCACCGGGTGCTCGAGGGAGATCCGGCTTCCTGGGTGGGCCTCTATGAGCCCGGTGACGAGGGCTCGAAGGATCCGGAGCGGATGACGAACTGGTGGGTCTACATCCGGATCGAGAAGGCCTGATTCGGGCGTCTACTCCCAGGCCTCCGCGATAGTCTTCGCGGCGGCGTCGAGGAGCCGCTCCCCGACCCCCGCATCGAGGCCCGTCGGATCACCGAGAACCCCGTTCCGGCTGACGGCGCGGAACCCCTTCTTGAAGACCCGGTCCAGCGCGGCCTGATCGAGATCGAGTGAGCTCCCGGGCTCCACCCTCCCCAGCCGGACCAGCCCCGGGTGGAGATGCATGAATTCCGACGACTCGGCGATGTCGGCGTGTCCCCCCACCTGTGATCCGAGCCCCAGCTCTTCTTCCACGATCCAGCGCCAGAGGCCGAGCAGCCCCAGGAGATCGGTGTACGCGAGCGCCACCGCTTCCGGATTGATGGCCACGACCGCCGCCTGAATCCGGGGGAGCATCTCTTCGAGGGGGCCGAAGTTGCCGCCGTGGGAGGGGAGGAAGCAGATGTTCAGGAAACCGTGCCGCGCGAGGCTTACCGCGTAATCCGTGCAGATCGCTTCGAGGGTGGTGGGTCGAAGGCTGATCGTTCCTGCGAACCCCATGTGGTGCTCCGAACACCCCACACGAATCGTGGGAGCCACGAGGGCATCCCCGAGTATCCGCGCCACGCGCAGTCCGAGCGCGGTCCCGCGCTCCGCGTCCACCATGAGGGGAAGGTGAGGGCCGTGCTGCTCGACGGCGCCGACGGGGACGATCGCCGTGACCGACCCTCGCGTCATGGCGAGCTCGATCTCAGGCCAGGTAAGGTGCTCGAGAAGGAGGGGATTCGGCCCGAGGAGGACAGAGGTTGGTTCGCTGGTGGCCATCGGGAAGTCGTCCGGAAGGAGGCGGCGGTGGCAGAGGGCTCACACGATCCTGCATGCCAAGATGTCGAAATGGGACGTGCAAGGGGAAGGGCAGGGGGGTTGCCGGGGTGGATGGCTCCTTCTTCGGCATCCGCGTGTACAACTCTCTACACGCCTCGCGGACGGTTCCGCGGAACCGGGGAACTCGCGCTCCCCGCCTGTCGGTCGAGGCCGCTCCGCACGAACCTCCCGAAGTGCGGACTGATCTTCGCTCCGAGAGGAGGAGCCGATGAAAGCGACAATCCTGATGAGCCTGATGTTCCTCGCCCTCCCCGCCTGTGCCGGCCTCCCTCAGAGTGGAGAGCCCGCGGTAGACTGGGATCGGACGGGGGACCCTTCCACCTTCACTCTCGAAGTCGAGAATCAGAACTTCAACGGCGCCCGCATCTATATCCACCAGGACGGACGAAGGCATCGCCTGGGGCTCGTGAACGGCAACCGGACGGAGGAGTTCGAAGTCACGGCACCCGGCGGTTCCGAGATCCGCGTCGAGGTGGATTTCATTGCTGGCGGCGGGTTCACAACCGGGCCTCTGGTGGTGTGGCCAGGGGAAAGCGTGCGGTTGAGGATTCCCTCCCGAGCCTGAGTCGGCTGCGTCGCAACGGCGCTCCGTTCCCCGACAGGCGTTCAGCTCCCTCCGCGTCCCACGAAGAGCACCCGGTTCTCATCGGTGACCGGCACGAGCAGCCGATCGCGCGTGGCATCGTAGCCAAGGAGCCCCGTCCGGCCGACCTGATCGACGAGCAGTTCCCGGCGACCCTCTGCCGTCACCGTGAACACGGACGATTCGCTCGACGAGGCGTAGGCGAACCCTCCGTCCGTGAGGAAGACCACCCCCGACAGACTCCGGCCCTGAGCGGCGGGGAGGATTGGCGTTCCTTCCCCTGAGGGGGTGTAGCGAACGATCGCTCCGGTCCCCGCGGTGACCACGAAGATCCCACGGTTTCCCACGGCGATCCCGGTGGGATGCCCCAGCTCCGGGCTTCGAGCCAGGGTGGCGCCTCGCTGTTCGTCGTCCGGAACCAGGCGGAAGATTCCATCGCTTCCGGAGGCGCTGGCGGCGCCGTTCTCCCCTTCCTCCATCCCGCTGTCGGTCACGAAAAGGGATCCCTCGGGGCCCATCGCCAGCCCGGTGAGGGAAGTGGCCTCACCCAGACACCGGACTCCCTCCGAGTTCCCCGTGACCCGGTGGAAGATGCGGATGCAGTCCAGGTCGGCCACGAAGAGGGAGTCGCCGTGGATCGCCATTCCCTGCGGCGCGTTCAACTGCACCGCGAACCGGACCCCCTGGATCCAGCGTGCTTCAAGGACCTCCCCTTCGGGTGAGACCCGTGAGATGAATCCAACCGCATTCCGTTCCAGCGGGCCTCCGCTCAGATTTGCCACGATATAGACATCGGCCACTTCGTCATGGATGATCGAAGACGGGGATTCGAAACCCGCATCCCGCACTTCGATCACGTCCGTGGCCGGGCCCCCGGCCTCGTCTCCCGAGCAGGCATGAAGGAGGAGAACGATGGGCAGAAGCCAGAATCGGAGTCTGGAGTGGAGCATGCGAGCCTCCGGTCGGATGGGAATCGCGAGAAATGGATGGGAATCGCGAGAAATGGACGGGAGAAGGGTAGGCCCCCCCCTGACGGACCGCAACTCGCCCCGAGGCGTCCCGCCGATCTCAGCGACCCAGAGGGCCGTGCGACTCAGCGTCCCTGAAGCAGCGGCGCCAGCGCATCCTCGAGGGTCGGCGACCCCAGCACCTGCAGCTCGTAGCGGACCCGGGTGAAGGGAAGGGGGATCCGCACCACGCGGTCCAGCGCGATCGGGGTGCCGATCACGACGGCGTGCACGCTCCCGCTTTCCTTCGCGAGCTGGAGCGTGGCTTCGAGATCGCGGAGCTGGGTTTCCCCGTATCCCATTGCGGGTAGAACCGCGCCCAAGTGCGGGTAGCGTTCGAGCGTCCGGGCCATTTCACCGACGGCGAATTCGCGCGGGTCCACGAGGTGGGAGGCGCCAGCCCGGCGGGCCGCGAGCGTCCCGGCCCCGTACGCCATCTCACCGTGAGTGAGGGTCGGGCCGTCCTCGATCACGAGGACGTGGCGGTCGCGGAGGACTTCCGGATCGTCGATAACGAGAGGTGAAGCCGCTTCCAGGATGAGCGCGCGGGGGTTCGCGCGGCGCACATTGTCACGCACCTGGACGACGTCTTCGTAGGCCGCCGAGTCGACTTTGTTCACGATCACGACATCGGCCAGGAGCAGGTTCGTCTCTCCCGGATGATAGCGAAGTTCATGACCGGGTCGATGCGGATCCACGACCGTGATCAGGAGGTCCGCTTCGAGGAAGGAGGTATCGTTGTTGCCTCCGTCCCAGAGCACGATGTCGGCTTCCTGTTCGGCTTCCCGCAGGATCGCCTCGTAATCCACCCCCGCGTAGACCACCGACCCGGCGGCGATGTGCGGCTCGTATTCCTCCCGTTCCTCGATCGTGACGGCGTGTTTGATCAGGTCCTCGGCCGAGGCGAAGCGCTGCACGGCCTGCGCGGCGAGGTTTCCGTAGGGCATGGGGTGGCGGAGGATGGCCACGCGAAGGCCACGGTCCCGGAGAATCCGGACGACCGCGCGGGAGGTCTGACTCTTTCCCGCTCCGGTTCGCGACGCGCAGACCGCCACGACCGGCTTCGAGCATTTCAGCATGCTCAGATGCGGATCGGGCAGTTCGAATCCGGCGCCGGCGACATTCACCCGGGAAGCCAGGTGCATCACCTGCTCATGGGAGAGATCCGAGTAGGCGAGGACGCAGCGGTCCACTTCCAGCTCCTCGATCAGCCGCTCGAGCCCGGCCTCAGGGTAGATCGGGATCCCTTCCGGGTACCCTTCTCCCGCCAGCTCCGGCGGGTAGCGCCGGGCATCGATGTTCGGAATCTGCTGGGCCGTGAAGGCCACCACGCGGATCTGCGGGTTGCCGCGGTAGACCGTGTTGAAGAGGTGGAAGTCGCGCCCTGCGGCGCCGAGGATGAGAATTCGCTCGGGGGTCATCGTTCACCTTCCTCCCAGCATTCGATCGAAGAAGCCTGCGGTGGCCCGGTAGGCGGCGAGCCAGTTCGCATGCAGCAGGAATCCGTGCACTTCGTCGGGGAATACGAGCTGCTCGACGTGCA
This sequence comes from Longimicrobiales bacterium, assembly GCA_041743405.1. GTDB lineage: Bacteria > Gemmatimonadota > Gemmatimonadetes > Longimicrobiales > Gaopeijiaceae > JBGTMU01. The sequence continues at coordinate 6,392 of JBGTMU010000339.1, forward strand.
CGTTCCGGTTCCGGAGCTCTTCCACCAGCGCCACCGTTTCGAGGAAGCGCACGTTCCGATCGTCGTCGCCGTGGATCACGAGCACCGGGGAACTCCATCCGTCGAGCGTCGCCATCGGTGAGGCGTCGAAGGCGATCCGGGTTCGCTCCGGATCCTCGAGGGGGTTGAAATCCGGGCGAAAGGTGGCGATCCCCACATTCCAGTCGTGCACACCGTGCACATCCACCCCGGCCGCGAAAAGATCCGAGGCCCGTGAGAGCCCCATCGCGGTCAGGTAGCCCCCATAGGACCCGCCCCACAGCCCGATCCGATCCGGATCCACGTCATCGCGACCCTTCAGGTAGAGCCCCGCGCCCATCACGTCGTTGAACTCGCTTCCCCCGGTGGCGCCGTAGTTCAGCGCTTCCCGGAAGTTCAGTCCGTATCCCGTTCCACTCCGGAAGTTCACCGAGAGAACGATGTACCCTTTGGAGACGAGGTACTGGTTCAGCGCGTACGCGTTGTGATAGTACGAACCATAGTGGAAGCCCAGGAGCATCTGACGGCGCGATCCGCCGTGGAAGAAGGCGACGGCGGGGCGTCGCTCGCCGGGGCGGAGATCCGCGGGGAGGAAGAGCTGTGCCGGGATCGCCATCCCGTCGGCGGCCGTGAGGGTGATGGCCAGAGGCTCGACCAGCCGTGACGACGGGAAGCTCTCCGGGATTCCTCCGGGAACGAGCTCGCGGACTTCATCATTCACCTGGATCACCGCATGGGCGGGGGTGCGCGCACCCGAGCGGAGAAAGGCCAGCGCTGGCGAGTCGCCCGGACCGAGAGGGGTGGGCTCCCACTCGATGTCGGGGGTCTGGGTGATGGCCACGGGAGGCCCTCCGGTGACTCTCACCCGCCAGAGATCGCGGCGATCGATGTCGTCCTGGTTCGAGTTGAAGAAGAGGTTCCGGCGGTCGGATGAGAGCGTCACGTACTCGACCTCGAACTCCCCCGGGGTGAGGAGGACGGCGCTGTTCGCCCCGCCGCCAGCCCGGGCACCCGAGGCCGCGACGGAATAGAGAAGCTTCCATCCGGTCCGTTCCCATGGGAACACGATCCGATCCCCCTCTCCCCAGAGGAGGAGCGGGGCGCCGACGACTCCCTGGGGCACGCTCCCGGGCCCTTCTTCCGCACGCCATATCTCTCGCGTGGCGCCGGTTGCTGGATCACCCACCCGGATCGACCAGGGGCGCGCCTCGCGAACCGGCGCGAAAGAGCTCCAGCCCATGGTGGAGGGGGTGCGGCTGAAGGCAACCCGGTCTCCCGAGGGGGACCAGACGGGGTTGCCGTCCCGATCGACCGACGGGTCCATCCAGCGGAGGGTGCCGGCGGGGCGGTCGAAGACTCCCACGAAAGAGTGTGTGCCCCGGTTGCTCACGAAGGCCAGCTTTGAGGCGTCGGGCGACCAGACGAGCGAGCCCAGCCCTCCGCGGGCCCGCAGGAGGGCGGTCGGCGATGCGGCCTCGGAGCCCTCCGGCATCGGCACGAACCAGACGGCACCCCCCTGGGAATAGGCATACCCGCTTCCGTCCGGGGCCATCACCGGAGCCGAGCCGGGCCCCGTGCGGATGGGGTCACCGCCCTCCGGTGAGATCCTCCAGAGCGCGCGCTCGGCCCCCTCGGGATCGGAGGCCGGGTTCGGGATCTCTCCCTGGCGGTTGGCGCCGCCTCCGCGGATGAAGTAGAGCATCGACCCGTCCTGGGTCCAGGTGAGGGAGCCCAGTTCCTGCCCGTCATCGCGGGTGTAATCGGTGAGCGGACGGCCTCGGTACTCCGGGGGGCCGGCAATCCAGATGTTTCGAAGCCCGCGGTCGTTCTGAACCCATGCGACCCAGCCTCCGGTGGGAGCCGGGGTCAGCCCCGAGGGGAAGGGAGCTCCGAGAAGGGCGTCGAGGGTCACGCCGGGGATGGCGGGGGCGCCGGGCTCCTGTGCCGCGAGGGGGAGGTGCGCCGCCAGCAGGAGGAGGAAGATGCGCGCTGCGCCCCGCATCGGTCGATCGAGGTTCATCCCGGGCTCCGTGTCGTGAAAGTTCTGGGGGTGAGAGTCTGGTCGGGAGGGCCTGGTGTTGGGGAAGACCCCTGCGTCAAGGGTACGTCGTCCGCCGGGCGGTGAAGGTCGCCGACCCCATCCCTCCGAAATCCACGATCCCGGCGATCGTCCCGTCCCTCTGTACGGTTCCGATGAAGGTCATGACGACATCGGCCGGGCCATCCCCCGGCCCCAGGCGGAAGGTGAGGGTGTCGCCTTCGACCCTTCCTTCCAGCGCGCGGTTTCCCATTCTCGGAGAGCTGTAACTTCCCGTGATCTCGGTCCCTTCCTGCCGGAGGGAAACGCTCGGGGTTCCGGTTCCATTCTCCGTCACGACGGTGAAGATCCAGCCTCCCGTCAGGTCGTCGGCAGGAGGGGCGGCATTGGGGGAGGGTGCGGGGGTCGGGGGCGGGGAGGTGGACGGGGAAACTGCTCGTCCCACCCGTTCCCCGGCGAGACGCACCGCCTGGTACGCGTTCACGATTCCCCCTGTGCGGGAAAGCGACCCAAAGGGAACGCGCTCGTCTTCCGTGCCGGGGAGGATGACCTCGATCTCTCCCGCGGAGGTCGCCGATTCCAGCAGGATCTCCCGCACGTCGGCGGCGGAGAGCTCCGGAAAGTGGGACATGAGGAGCGCCGCGATCCCCGAAACGACCGGGGCCGCGAAGCTCGTTCCCGAGGTCTCCTCGTAGCCGTTCCCGGGGATGGTGGTCCGGATATCCACGCCGGGAGCGAAGAGGTCGACCTGAGTGGCTCCGTAGTTGCTGAAGGGCGCGGCGAGGAGGGTGCCACCTTCCCATCCGGAGGCCCCCACTTCGAGCCAGAGCGCCGCCGCACCCCCGCCCACGTAATCCCGGCTGGGATAGCTCGTGCTTTCGCCGAGGTCTTCTCCGTCGTTGCCAGCCGCATGAACCATGAGGACCCCGCGCTCATCGGCATACCGCACCGCCTCGTCCACGACTTCCTTCCAGGGGGAGAAGGGCTTACCGAAGCTCATGTTGATGATGTGTGCCCCGTGATCCACCGCGTACCGGATCGCGTTCGCGATGTCCTTGTCCCGTTCATCTCCGTTCGGAACCACTCGGAGGGTCATGATCTGCACGGCTTCCGCGGCGCCATCGACCCCGATGTCATTCCCGCGGATGGCGGCGATCACTCCGGCGACTCCGGTGCCATGTTCCGCGTCGGGCCCGACCACGTCCCGGTTTCCGTAGATCCGCTCGCGGGGATTCGCATAGTCGTCTCCGACGATGGCGCGCGGGTCGAAGCCCGGCTCGAGGCCTTCGGTCATGAGCCCTTCCAGGCGCTCGATCTCCTCGACCAGAACTTCGGGGGTGATATCCGCCTCGGAAACAGCCAGGTAAAACGCCCGGACCTCGGCGAGCTGGCCGGTCCAGGTGGCGCCGAGAACCCGGATGCTTTCGGGGTTCATGTGCGGCTCCGGATCGGCGAAACGCTGCGCGAGCTGGCCCCGCAGGAAGTCGAGGGCGAATCCGAGGGAGCTCTGGATATTCTGGAGCTGCGTGAGGTATGCGGTGTTCTCGGCCCGCTCCGCCTCGAAGTAGGCCTCGATCTCCGGACAGCTCTCTTCGGAGACGGGCTCGGGGCGAGGCGTCGTGCCCTCGTCGAGGGCCTGGCACGCGGCAAAGAGCCGGGTCACCTCGTAGCTGTCGGTGTCGACATGGCTCCCGTCCGGCCCCCCGAGGTAGTTCCATCCGAAGACGTCGTCGACGAGTCCGTCCCCATCGTCGTCGCGCGTGTTCTCGGCCTCCTCCGGATTGCGCCAGATCCGGCCCACGAGATCCTCGTGCTCGATGTCGATCCCGGAATCGAGCACAGCCACGATGATTGTGCGCCGGGGAGGGGTGTCGACGAGGAGCTCCCGGTAGGCCAGGTCCGTCGAGGTGCCGAATACACCGTCCTGCTCGCGGTCGAGGAGCCACCATCCTTCGGGCGGGCCGTCGGCGGGGGAGCTCTCGTCCGGCTCAGCGGGCACCGGCGCGGGGGCGGGCTGGGGCTCGACGGCCGGAGCAGCCGG
>JBGTMU010000340.1:0-14642 GCA_041743405.1 Longimicrobiales bacterium
TTCGCTCGCCGCTACTCAGGGAATCTCGTTTGATTTCTCTTCCTCCAGGTACTTAGATGTTTCAGTTCCCTGGGTTGACTCTGCTCTCGCAGTGACGGAGTCGCCCCCGCCGGGTTGCCCCATTCGGATACCCCCGGATCATCGCTCGCTTGCAGCTCCCCGAGGCGTTTCGTCGCTTGCCACGTCCTTCATCGCCGATCTGTGCCTAGGCATCCACCGTGCGCACTTTCCTGCTTGACCAGCACTCCCCTTCCAGGAAGCCCAGCCCTAATCTCCAATCAACCTCGCACACGTTCCAAAAGCCAGAACACCTCTCATAAACCTCATGAGGCGCTCCACCCTAGGTGCACTTCCCACTCTCCCTACCCTTCCCCATAACCCCCAAAACGCTCTCATCGTACACATACCCCCCCTCTCGGACAGGCACGCATACCCTTCAAGCCCCTCGGTTCACTCGGACTATGGGTGTTGTCAAAAAGCGGTCTCCACGAGCTCGCAAGCGAGGCATGTGGAGGAGCCTGCTAACCTAAAGGAATCGGATAGTCGGGTCAACTCCCGGAGGCGGGAGCGGCAACCGGCCGAGGATCCGATCCGGCACGCCGGAAAGGGGGTCCCCGTGAGGCCCTACAGTCCACCCAGTTCGAGCAGCTTTCCCACGTCTCGCGAATCCAGGCGGAATGCTCCCAGCGGACCATCGTCCGGTCCATGCCAGTCCGACCCGCCGGACATGACGAGTCCTGTCGAACGGGCCACTCGCTCGAGGAGAAGCACCCGGTCGCGGGAGTTCCTGGGCCGATAGACCTCGATCCCCTTGAGCCCCCCACGAATGAGACGGGGGAGAAGGGCATCCAGGTGCTCGACGGGCGGGTGAGCCCAGACCGGGACCCCTCCGGCCTCCTGAATGAGCCTGAGCGCCTCTTCGGGGTCCCCGAGGCTCGTGGGGATATAGGCAGGGTGGTCGTTCCCGATATAGCGGTCGAAGGCTTCGGGGACGGAGGTGGTGTGTCCGGCTCCGACCATCGCCCGGGCCAGGTGGGGCCGTCCCAGGTTGGACTCGGCGTACCCCGCCTCGGCGAGCACCGCTTCAAACGCCACCTCCACACCCTGTTCGCCGAGCCGCTCGATCATCCCCTTCATGCGTTCGGTCCGGCGGGTGCGGGCAAACTCGCCATGAGCGAGGAGCTCCGGATTCGCAACATCCACGAAGTACCCGAGGATGTGGATCTCGCCTCCTTCCCAGGTGCTGCTCACCTCGAGCCCCGTGATCACCTCGATCGCGTGACCCTGAGCGGCCGCACGTGCCTCCTCCACCCCTCCGACCGTGTCGTGATCCGTGAGGGCGATCGCGTCGAGACGGCCCTCTATTGCCGCACGCACCACCTCCGTGGGCGATGCGGTGCCGTCGGATGCGGTGGAATGCAGATGAAGGTCGATTTCCATGCAGTGCCCTGGCGTGTGTAGCTGAGAGGCGCTTTCTGCCCGTAACGGACGACGCCCGTGCCCTCCAATGAGAACACGGGCGTTACCCGTTGGCTGGCGGAGGGGTCCGTCCGTCGATTCAGGCGAGCGGGTTCCCCGCGAAGGAGCGGTCGTCCAGATCGGCGGGATCGAGCCAGGCGGTGGTTGGATCGAAGTCCGCCGGTGCCGAATCCGATGCGAACTCGGAGAGCACGGTCACCTGATCGTTCTCCACTTTCAGAACCCCCCGGTTCAGAAAGAACTCCCGGCTTCCGCCACCCACGAGATCGAGGGTGAGGGTCCCGCCCCCGAGAAGGGCGACCATGGGCGCATGGCCCGGGAGAATTCCGACTTTTCCGTCCCAGGCGGAAGCCACGAGGGATGTGACCTCTCCCTCGAAGACCGTCTCGGCCGGGGACACGATCCGGAGCCGCATCACACCCGTAGCCATCTCAGCCCACCTTCGCCATCTGCTCGGCCTCGGCGATCACATCTTCGATTCCACCCTGCATGTAGAACGCCTGCTCGGGGAGGTGATCGAATTCGCCAGCCGCCACCCTCTCGAACGACTCGATGGTGTCTTCCAGCTTCACGTACTTGCCGGAGCGGCCCGTGAACTGCTCCGCCACGAAGAAGGGCTGCGAAAGGAAGCGCTGGAGCCGGCGTGCACGGTTCACGATGATCTTGTCTTCTTCCGTGAGCTCGTCCATTCCGAGGATCGCGATGATATCCTGGAGGTCCTTGTACCGCTGGAGGATCCCCTGTACGTCGAGCGCCACCCGGTAGTGCCGTTCCCCGATGAACTGGGGGTCCAGGATGCGGGAGGTGGAGTCGAGCGGGTCGACCGCCGGGTAGATCCCGAGCTCGGAGATCGCTCTCGAGAGCACGGTCGTCGCATCGAGGTGGGTGAAGGCGGTGGCCGGTGCGGGGTCGGTAAGGTCGTCCGCAGGCACGTAGATCGCCTGAACCGAGGTGATGGAGCCGTTCCGGGTGGAGGTGATGCGTTCCTGGAGCTCACCCATTTCGGTTCCGAGGGTGGGCTGGTACCCCACCGCCGAAGGCATGCGGCCGAGAAGCGCCGACACCTCGGATCCCGCCTGTGTGAAGCGGAAGATGTTGTCGACGAAGAGGAGAACGTCCTGCTTCTCCACGTCACGGAAGTACTCGGCGATCGTGAGTCCCGAGAGCCCCACCCGGAGACGGGCACCCGGAGGCTCGTTCATCTGTCCATACACGAGCGCGGTGGAGCCGAGCACGCCCGCCTCCTTGAACTCGAGCCAGAGGTCGTTCCCCTCACGCGTCCGCTCGCCCACTCCGCAGAAGACCGAGCGTCCGCCGTGTTCCATGGCGATGTTGTTGATCAGCTCCTGGATGATGACGGTCTTCCCGACGCCGGCGCCTCCGAAGAGCCCGGTCTTTCCTCCCTTCACGTAGGGTGCCAGGAGGTCGATCACCTTGATGCCGGTTTCGAAGATCTCCGTCTTCGGCTCGAGGTCCTGGAACTTCGGGGGCTCACGGTGGATCGGCCACCGCTCGACCGAGGCCGCGTTTTCGCCTCCGACGGGTCCGGCTTCGTCCACGGGTTCGCCCAGAACATTCAGGATCCGCCCAAGCGCGGGCTCCCCGACGGGAACGGAGATGGAGGCGCCGGTATCGACGACGTCCATCCCACGCACCAGACCGTCGGTGGAAGACATTGCGACCGTGCGGACCTGTCCGCGACCGATGTGCTGCTGCACTTCGACCGTGATGTCGAGGGCCGCCCCGCCGGTGGTGGTGCCCCGGATCCGGAGCGCGTTGTAAATGTCGGGCAGATGTTCGGCGGCGAACTCGACGTCCACCACCGGACCGATCACCTGCACGATCTTCCCGATATTCTGTTCAGCCATGAATCCAATTCTCCCGTCGGGTTCCGCTCCGCCTTCCGGCAGAGGGGCCTTGCTCGCTCGTTCCGGACGGCATCGTGCCCCCGGGAACGAATGCGTCGTTATTCGAAGGCGGCGGCGCCACCCACGATCTCAGCGATCTCCTGCGTGATCTGGGCCTGTCGGGCCCGGTTGTAGCTCCTCTTCAGGAGGTCCAGCATCTCACCGGCGTTGTCCGTCGCATTCTTCATGGCGGTGCGCCGGGCGCTCTGTTCCGCGGCGGCGTTCTCCACCAGAGCCCGGTACACCGCGTTCCTCACATAGAGAGGAAGCAGTCGCTTCAGGATGTCGTCGCCGGAGGGTGTCAGGATGAAGTTGTCCGTCGAAGCGCCTTCCGTTTCCGGCCGGATCGGCAGGAGCTCCCGTGCGATGGGAGGCGTCGAAAGCGCCGACTTGAAGTGGGAGGAAACGACCCAGAGCTGGTCGATCTCACCCTGTTCAAATCGCTGACGAAGAGATTCCACGAGCGACTCCGCGTCATCCGGCGAGGGGCGATCCGAGATGTCGGTTCGCGCCATGCCCAGCTCCTTCCCCTGGAAACGGAAGAAGCCAATGCCCTTCTTTCCCACAACATGGAGCTCAGCCTCGACGCCGGCCGCTTCCAGTTCTTCGAGCACCTCGCGCGCCTTCCGGATCAGGTTGACGTTGAAGGCTCCGGCCAGTCCGCGGTTGGCGGTGAGGAGGAGGACCGCAGCCCGCCGCGGGGCCTCCGGACGACGAAGCAGGGGAAAGCGTTCCGCCATCTCCGGGTTGTAGAGGCTCCGGACGATCTCATCCAGCGCCTCTCCATACGGACGGGCGGCATACACCCGGTCGGTCGCCCGCTTCATCTTCGAAGTGGCCACCATCTCCATGGTGCGCGTGATCTGTCGCGTGTTCTCGACCGATCGAATCCTTCGCTTTACCTCGCTTCCCTTGGCCACTGGGTTACGCCTCGAATCCTGTGCTGAAGTTCGCGATGGCCTGCTTCAGGGTGGCCTCCGCCTCTTCACCCATGAGCCCCGTCTCTCTGATTCCAGTGAGGAGCTCCGGATGCTTTCCTTCGAGGTAGGGGAGGAACTCCCGCTCCCATTGCCGTACCCGCTCGACTGGGATTTCGTCGAGGAGTCCGTTGGTCAGGGCGTAGATGATCGCGACCTGCTTCTCGACGGGCATCGGCTCGTACTGCGGCTGCTTGAGGATCTCAACGGTGCGCTCACCCCGTGCAAGCTGGCGGAGCGTCGCTGCGTCGAGGTCCGACCCGAACTGTGCGAAGGCCTCGAGCTCCCGGTACTGCGCGAGGTCGAGGCGGAGGCGGCCGGCCACCTTCTTCATCGCCTTGATCTGTGCGGCACCTCCCACCCGGGAGACCGAGATCCCGACGTTCACCGCAGGCCTGACTCCCGAGTAGAACAGGTCCGGCTCGAGGAAAATCTGCCCGTCGGTGATCGAGATGACGTTGGTCGGGATGTAGGCCGACACGTCACCCGCCTGGGTTTCGATGATGGGGAGGGCCGTGAGGGACCCGCCGCCGTGCTCATCCGACAGCTTCGCGGCACGCTCGAGGAGACGCGAATGCAGGTAGAAGACGTCGCCGGGATAGGCCTCGCGCCCCGGAGGACGCCGCAGCACCAGGGAGAGCTGACGATAAGCCTGCGCGTGCTTGGAAAGGTCATCGTACACGACCAGCGTCGGCTTCCCCTGCCACATGAAGTGCTCGGCCAGCGCCGTCGCGGTATAGGGTGCGATGTACTGCATCGGCGCCGGATCCGACGCGTTCGCGGTCACGACGATCGTGTAGTCGAGGGCGCCGGCCTCGCGCAGCGTCTCCACCACGGAGGCCACCTTCCCGGCCCGCGTTCCCACCGCGCAGTAGACGCAGAGGACTCCGGTGTCCTTCTGGTTGATGATCGCGTCGATCGCGATGGCCGACTTTCCGGTCGACCGGTCACCGATCAGAAGCTCGCGCTGACCCCGTCCGATCGGGATCATCGCGTCAATCGCCTTGATCCCGGTCTGGAGGGGCTCCCCGACGGGCTGCCGCGAAACGATCCCCGGCGCCACGATGTCGATCATCCGGGAGCCCTCCACCGGATCGACATCACCCTTTCCGTCCACCGGACGCCCGAGGGCGTCGACCACACGGCCGAGGTAACCGGCGCCGACAGGCACCTCGAGCACGCGGCCCGTACGCCGCACCTGATCCCCTTCGTGAAGACCGGTCCAGTTCCCGAGAATGACGGCCCCGATGTTGTCTTCCTCGAGGTTGAGCGCCAGCGCCGTAATGGGCTCCCCGCCGTCCGAAGGCGCGATCTCGAGCATTTCGCTCGCCATCGCGTTGGTGAGGCCGTAGATCCTTGCGATCCCGTCCTTTACCTCGAGGACCTCCCCCACTTCTTCAACGTGGAGTTCCTCCTGGTAGTTGTCGATCGCACTGAGCAGAACGCCCTTGATTTCGCTGGCGCGAAGATGGGAATCCGAATTCGCCATTGATGTAATCCCGTTAGTCCTGAGAAACGTCGGCGGAGAGCAGCTGGCGCCTCATCTGATCGAGGCGACGGCGTATCGATCCGTCGAAGATGGTATCACCGCTTCGAAAAATGATTCCCCCGACGATTTCGGGGCGTACCCTCACATGGGGAATCGCTTCCTGCCCAAGAAGGGCGGAAAGGCTCCCGCGGAGTTCGTCCAGCTCGCCGGGTTCCAGGCTCCGGGCCACCGTCACGTCGACGTGGGTCCGGCCCAGGCGCTCGTCCAAAAGCAGATGGTACTCCTCTGCGATGGAGCGGAGAATCCGCTGCCGCCGCTTGTCCAGGACGAGAAAGAGGAAATGAAGAACCGGACCCGGGACCTCGTCTTCGAGGCTCTCACGGAGGACCCGCTTCTTCGCTTCCCTGGCGACCCTCGGCGTTTCCAGAAAGCGCCGAACATCCGGGGCCTCATCGAGCAGGCGGGCGACCGTCTCCATCGCGTCACCATAGGCCTCCGTGACGCCGTCCCGATCTGCGAGATCGAAGAGCGCCTCGGCGTAGTTTCGGGCGATGGTGGACTGGCGCACTGGTCAGGCCTCGGCCGGGGAGCTTCCGAGCTCCTTCAGGTATCCCTGGATCATGGCCCGGTCAGCCGCTGAATCGAGCCGCTCACCGACCAGCTTCGAGGCTGCGGACAGCGCCAGGTCGACCGATTCGGCACGGATCGTTTCGAGCGCCTTGTCCCGCTCCCGCTCGATCTCGCCCTTCGCCCGGCGCAGGATCTGGTCCGCTTCATCGCGGGCCTTCGATTCGATCTCCTTGCGCAGGCGCTCCCCTGCCTCACGCCCCTGGGCCATCAGGTCCTGGGTCTGCTTGCGCGCCTCGGACATCAGTCTGCGATGCTCCTCGAGGAGCGCGGCAGCTTCGGTACGGGCCTGAGCCGCCTCGTCGATCGCGCTTCGGATTCCCGCCTCGCGGGCATCGAGTACGCCGAGGATCGGGGCCCACGCATACTTGCGAAGGGTGAACAGGAGGAGCAGGAAGACGGCGATCGTCCAGATGCTCAGACCCGGATCGACCGCAAAGAGCCCTCCCCCTTCATCTGCTGCGAACAGATGGGCAGGGACCGCGAGGAGGGCGGCTGTCAGGATGGCTGATCGTCTCATATCACTCTGGCTCTTGCGCGACGCCACCAGGGTCGGGGACAGGTTGCCCCTACCCCGCGGGTCACGCGGTTGATTCCGGCACGGTCTGAATGGGTACCCACGGCGGAGAACTCTCCGCCGTGGGTACCGCATCCGATCATGGGAGCAGCTTGAACAGCAGCGCGATGACGAGAGCGAAGAGCGCCGCGCCTTCGATCAACGCCGCGAGAATGATCGCCGAAGTCTGGATGTTCCCGGCCGCCTCAGGCTGGCGGGCGATCCCCTGCATGGCAGCCGAACCGATGAGCCCGATCCCGATTCCGGTACCGAGGACGGTCAGGCCGAATCCGATTCCCGCGCCCAGAAGGCCCAGGTTGTTCAGGGCGGCCTCGGGGCTCATGGCAACCATGTCCTGCACGGCGAGAAGGGTGGAAGTCAGCATCGTGTCTCCGTCTCTACTCTTGAGTGTGGGTGAGCCGTCCGTCCGGATCGGTCTCTACCGGTGAAAGCCGTCAACCCCGGTCAGGGGCTTCGAAAGACCACTACCCATCAATGGGCGTGGCGGATGAGGCCGATGAACACGGCCGTCAACATGGCGAAGATGAACGCCTGAAGAAACGCGACGAACACCTTCAGGAGCGTGATGGCCAGAGCCATCGCGATGGCGCCGACTGCGATCGGCCAGCGTCCCAGGGTCAGATCTCCGAAGACGAAGATGAGGCCGAGGAGCGAAAGGATCAGAATCTTCCCCGCGGTCATGTTCGCGAACAGACGAATGGCCAGGGCGAAGGGCTTCGTGAGTTTCCCCATTGCCTCCACCGGGGTCATGATCACGAGCATGATGGCCTGACCAACGGGGTGCATTCCCCTGGGGGCATAGAAGATCGTTCGGGCGTAGCCCGCGGCTCCCAGTTCCCGGAATCCCGCGACCTCGATCCAGAGGAAGGCGAGGAACGCGAGCGCCGCCGTGACCGAGATGGAGGCGGAGGCGGAAACCCCGAAGGGCACGAGCCCCAGGAGATTCATGTAGAGAATGAAGAAGAAGAAGGTCAGGATGAGGGGGGTGAACTGATCAGCCCCATGACCGATGTTCGCTCTGACCACCTTGTCGCGGAAGAAGAGGACGAGTGCCTCGACACCGTTTGCGGCCCCGCTCGGCACCTCGTCGGCACCCAGACGTGCGAACGCCCGACCGATGAGGGAGAAGGTCAGGAAGCACAGGAAGGCGGCGAGAAACAGGAATACGACGTTCTTGGAAGGGGAGAGGTCCAGCGTAAGCGCCCCGATCTGGATCGGGCTCCACTGGGGAAGGTCGATATGGGCGATCCCGATGTCCACGTAGGGGGCATCGGAAACCTTTCCCATGAGCATTCCGCCCAGGTCGAAGGCACCCTCCTGTCCCGTCGTGTCCGCGACCTGAAGTGCCGCGCCGGCTTCCATCTTCATTCCCGACTCATCATCCGTTCGACGTTCGGTTCTCCTGCCCCGCCCTGAGCGCTATCGGCTCGAGCAGAACCAGGACGAGAAGCAGTCCCACCAGTGTCAGAAGTGCAGGGAGTATCCCTACATCCTCTCTTCCGGAAACCGCGAAAGCCGTAGCCCCCACAGTCACGAAACGGACCAGAATCCATGCCACCCAGGCCCCCAGGAAGCCCGTGGACCCGACCGGCCGCGAAACAAGCGCCGCGAATCCGACCAGCTGAACGGCCCAGGCGATTCCGGCCGCGAGAAACACCCCTCGTCGACCGGGCCCGTCCATCCAGAACCATCCGCCAGCAACCACCCCTGCACAGAGCAGGGTGGAGACCATCGCATATCCGACCCACCGCCTCATGCGCCGTCGACATCCACTTCGGCAGCTCTCCTCCGGGCTTCAGCCCTCGGGATGAAGAGAAGGTGCGACAGGAGGTGGTAGAAGCCAGCTCCCGCACCCACGAGCGCGCCGACGATCGTGAAGAGTGGTCTGGTTCCCATTCTTCCGTCGAGCCACCAGCCGCCCACCATGAACAGCCCCGTCGACATCGCCAGCGTAAGGCCATGCCCTGAGAAGCGTGCCATTGCGACCAGGGTCGAATCGGCCTCGTCAGACCCCTTTTCCTTCTCCAGCATGGCAATCTCCAGTGCGTCACAGCCCGTTAAGCTATGACTTTGTGAAAAAAAGCGCAAGCGTTATTTCCCCGCTCGGGGCGGCCGGGTTGGCACGATCACGGAGGCAGGGGTATCCTGAGCCTCGCGGGTGTATCTTTAGCGTCACGACAGGGCCGTGGGAAGCGGCGCGGCGCAACCACTTCTGAGCAGGGGGAGCAAGGGTGACAGACGGGGTGGCGATCCGGGGCACGGACATCGAACTGCTGGAAGAGACAGCGCAGACTGCGGAGGCGCTGAGGCGCGAGGTCTCGAAGCGTGTGGTGGGTCAGAAGGAGGTCGTCGAGGGGCTCCTGCTCTCGATTCTCGGGAACGGTCACGCGCTCCTGGTCGGGGTACCGGGACTGGCCAAGACCCTCCTCGTGTCGACGCTCGCGGAGGCCCTGGGCCTGGAGTTCAGCCGCATCCAGTTCACCCCGGACCTGATGCCCACCGATATCACGGGCACCGAGGTGATCGAGGAAGACCGGACCACTGGAAGGCGGGTGTTCCGCTTCGTGAGGGGGCCGATATTCGCGAACGTGGTGCTCGCGGACGAGATCAACAGGACCCCGCCGAAGACCCAGGCCGCACTCCTTCAGGCGATGCAGGAGCGGGCCGTGACGGCTGCGGGGGAGACTCACGCTCTTCCGTCCCCCTTCTTCGTTCTCGCCACCCAGAACCCGATCGAGCAGGAAGGCACCTATCCGCTTCCGGAAGCCCAGCTCGACCGATTCATGTTCGAACTCAGAATCGGGTATCCCTCGCGTGAGGAAGAGGAACAGGTGGCATTGCAGACCACGGGAGAGGAGTTTCCCGTGATCGAAGGCGTGGTCCCCGCCGGGAGGATCGTGGAGCTGCAGAAGCTCGTGCGGCGGGTTCCGATGGCGCCGTCGGTCGCAGCCTTCGCCGTCCGCCTCGCGCGGGCGACGCGACCGGACGGCGATGAGGCCCGCTCCGTCACAGGGAAATATGTGGCGTGGGGCGCGGGACCACGCGCGTCGCAGTATCTTGTCCTCGGAGCCAAGGCGAGGGCGGCCATGAGGGGCGAACCCGTCCCCTCGCTCGAAGATGTCCGGGCCGTGGCACCTCAGGTACTGGCGCACCGGATCGTCCTCAATTTCGAGGCCGAGGCGGATGGTGTCTCTCAGCGTCAGGTTGTAACCGAACTTCTGAACGAGAGCCGGTCATGGGTCTGAGTCGAGGTCGAGGTCGAGGTCGAGTCCAGGGAGAAGACCAACCTCCGAGTAGGAGGGTCCGTTGAGCTGGGTCCTTCTCGGAGCGGCCCTCCTGTTCACGCTTCTGTCAGCGCTGGTGTCAGCGGCGGAGTCGGCCGTTTTCGCTGTGGGACCCTCCCGGCTCCGGACGCTTCGGGAGGAAGGGTTCCGCGGCGCCGACACCCTTCAGCGGGTCCGGGACGAGGGATCGTCCGTTCGAGCCTCTGCCTTCTTCCTGAACACCGCGCTGAACGCGGCCGCGGTCGGGGCGGTGAGCAGCGAGGCAGCTCTCCGAAACGGGGTGATCGGGGTAGCCGTCGCAGTCCCTCTTTCGGTGCTGGGGGTCCTCCTGTTCGCGGAGCTGGTCCCGCGCCGGGTTGCAGTGGGACAGTCGATCCGTCTGGCGTTGCTCCTCGCCGCGCACCTCGAGCGCGCCCACCGCTTCGTCCACCCCGTTCTCGCCCCGCTTTCCGGGGTGAACGGGTTCTTCCAGCGTCGCGGGGGAGAGGACGCCGAGACTCCGGATGAACGCGAGGTGCGGGAGATGACCGACCTCGGGCAGGAGGAAGGGGTCGTCGGTCAGGAGGAACGGGATCTGGTGGAACGGGTGTTTCGTCTGGATGAACTCACCGCATGGGACATCATGACCCCACGCGTCGACATGTTCGCATGGAAGGCATCGCTGACCCTCGGCGAGATCGTGTCTCAGTTCCACACGGTTCCGTACTCCCGCGTGCCGGTTTATGGCGATTCGATCGATGATATCACGGGTGTGCTCCATGTCCGGGAGGCCTACGAGGCGTTCATCAGTGGACGGAGTGGGCTGCAGCTCAGCGAACTGGCGCGCGAGCCCTTCTTCCTCCCCGGGTCCCTCCCCCTTCCCCGCCTTCTCAAGGACTTCCAGACGCGACGGATTCATCTCGGCATCGTGGGAGACGAGTTCGGAGGGACCGATGGTCTCGTGACCCTCGAGGATGTGCTGGAGGAGCTGGTCGGTGAGATCGAGGACGAAACCGATATCGCGGAAGAGCCCCTGGTCAAGGTGTCCCGGAATGAGGCAATTGCCCACGGCACCGTGGAACTCCGGGAAGTGAATCAGACATTCAACCTCTCCCTGCCCTACCTCGACTACCGATCCCTGAACGGGTTCATCCTGGAAGAAGCCGGGCGAGTCCCGGCGAAGGGTGACGTGGTGTCCTTTCCCGGGTTGGATATCGAGATTCTCGAAGCCTCCGATACCCAGGTTCTGAAGGCGCGGTTGAGCAAGACCCATTCGAAGACATCTACCGGAGGCTGACGATTGTGGCGCTCATCCTCCCATTTCGCGGAAAGATCCCGCAGATCGCGCCGGATGCCTTCATCGCTCCGAACGCAGTTCTGATCGGAGATGTTCGAGTCGGGGCCCGGGCGAGTGTCTGGTTCGGAGCGGTACTGCGGGGAGACGACCCGGAGAATCCCATCATCATCGGGGAAGAGGCCAATGTGCAGGATGGCGCCGTCGTGCATGTTGGGAACTGGGGGCCCACGATCGTGGGCCCGAGAGTCACGGTGGGCCACGGAGCGGTCTTCGAATCCTGTGAGATCGGCGAGGGAACTCTCGTCGGGATGAACGCGGTGATCCTGCAGGAAGCGATCGTGGGGAGGGAGTGCCTGCTCGCAGCAGGGACCGTGGTGCTGGAAGGGGCCCGGATCCCTGACCGGAGCGTGGTGGCCGGAGTCCCCGGGAAGGTCAGGAAGACGCTCGAGGGATCGGCCGCGGAGTGGGTCACCCGCAGCGCGAGGCATTACACCGCCCTGTCGAGGGAGTACCTCGCCGAGGGGGTGGATCGGGCGAGCGGGGGCGGCTGACTCCGGACCGTGGAACACTTGCGCCGGGGAAGGCCTACGCCGGGAACGCCCACGCCATGTACCATCCCACGAGCGGATCGCCGAAGCCGTAGGCCACTGCCGCCCCCAGGGCCAGGAAGATCCCGAAAGGAACCAGTTTTCCGGTCTTGAGAGAAATGGGACCGAAGATCGCGGCACCCATGAACGCCCCGAGAAACAGGCTCAGGAGCACGCCCTGGACCCCCAGGAAGGCTCCGATCAGGGCCATCATCTTGATGTCACCCCCGCCCATCGCCTCCTTCTTGAAGGCCTTCTCCCCCGCCCATGCCACACCCCACATGAGCGCGAATCCCACGGCGGCTCCGATCAGGGATTCAACCCAGGTCACGCCACCGGGGGCCAGGCTCAGCGCGACCCCGAGGACTGCGCCACCGACGGAGAACTGATCCGGGATGATGTAGAAACGGGCATCACTCAGCGAGATCCCAAGCAGGATGGTGAGGAAAACCGCCCCCCGGATCGCCTCCGGTTCAGCGCCGTGCCAGAGCACCATCCCGGCCCAGAGCAACCCTGTGGTGAGTTCGACCAGGGGGTACTGAATCGAGATCGGCTCGGTGCAGCTGCGACACCGACCGCGGAGGAGAATCCAGCCGAGAACGGGAAGGTTGTCGAACCAGCGGATCCCGGTGCCGCAGCGGGGGCATTTCGAGGGCGGCGACACCACGGACTCGTCCACCGGCCAGCGCAGCGAACACACGTTCAGGAACGAGCCGATGGCCAGGCCGAAAAGGCCGGCTGCCAGCGCGGCAACCCAGAGTTCGGTCACGGGAGGGGCTCCATTTCGTCGGGGAAGGTGGATGGACCCAGCAGCGCCCAGAGAAGGAGCGTTCCGGCCACTCCGGCATTCAGCGACTCGACCCCACGATGCATCGGAATTGCGAGCCGCTCAGGCTCATCCGCCCGGATCTCCTCGCGAACCCCCCGGCCCTCATTCCCGACCACCAGGGCCCACCCCCGGCCTCCCGTGAGGTCGGCCGAAACGCCGATCGCCGTCCCCGCCGCATCCGCGACGAAGGTGGTGAGTTCCGCGTCGTCAAGCCAGTGCCTCGCTTCCGCCCAGGCGAGCCGGTGAATCGGAATGAGGAAACCGGTCCCCGCCGACGCCCGCACAGCCTTCGCATTCCAGAGATCAACCGTCCCATCCAGCGCGAGGATCCGATTCACCCCGAGGGCCGCGGCGCTCCGCACGAGGGTCCCTGCATTCCCGGGGTCCTGGATCTGATCCAGGATCAGAACCCGGTCATTCCCGCAGCGGATGGCCGGGGGGAGCGGTGGACGGGGCTCCTCCGCCAGCACGATGATGTCCTGTGGCGTCTCGGTATCGGCGAACTCCGCCCACCGGGCGGCTTCAATCGTCACGATTTCCACCCCGGCCGCCTGGAGGCGATTCAGCAGGGCGGGCGATCCCCCCTCCCGTCCCAGAGCGAAGCGGAAACGCGCCGCTGCCTTCAGAGCGGTCTCCACCTGCCGGGGACCCTCCACCACGACCACGCCCTCGTCCTCCCTTCCTCGCCGCGTGCGGATGCGGCGGAGCAGGCGCTCCCGGGCTCGGCTCAACTCCACGTCGGAGTCCCCGGGTGCGTACGGCGGGTGCGACGGCGGACTTCAGTGATCCGAAGCGATATCTTGTGGTCTGGGAACCTCATTCTGCGCGCTCCTCCAATCTCTCTCCATACCGGGAACTGCCCATGGCTTCTCCACCCGTTCGCTGCGCCCTCACCATCGCCGGAAGCGACAGCGGGGGAGGGGCGGGGATTCAGGCCGACCTGAAGACCTTCCATGCCTTCGGAGTGTTCGGCACAAGCGTCATCACCGCGGTCACCGCGCAAAATACCATGGGAGTGCAGGGGGTGCACCCGGTCCCTCTCGCGGTGGTGACAGCCCAGATGGATTCCGTGGTCAACGACCTTCCTCCCCACGCCGTAAAATCCGGGATGCTGGCGACCGCGGAGCTCGTGCGGGAGGTAGGCGAACTGCTCGCCCGTCACCGGCTCGGAAACTATGTGCTGGACCCCGTGATGGTCTCCACCTCCGGGCACCGACTCCTCGCCCCCGACGCCGTGGATGCCGTCGTGGAGCTCCTCCCCCGGGCCTCCATCGTGACCCCCAACCTGGAGGAAGCCCGGATCCTCACCGGGCTCCGAGTCGAGGGTGAGGAGGGGCAGAGGGAGGCCGCGCGGCGCCTCGTGGAATTCGGTGCCGGAGCGGCCCTCGTGAAAGGAGGACACGGCGACGGGGAGACTCTGACCGATCTTCTCTGGGACGGGGTGGAGGAATGGGTCTGGCGAAGGCCTCGGATCGACACGCGGCATACCCATGGCACCGGGTGCACGCTCTCCGCCGGGATCGCTGCAGGGCTGGCGACGGGAGACTCCCTCGATCGCGCCGTGACGCGCGCCCTCGCCTTCGTGGCCAGCGCGATCGCGACGGCGCCCG
>JBGTMU010000341.1:0-4932 GCA_041743405.1 Longimicrobiales bacterium
GGCTGCGCTCCGCGCCCCCGCCTCCCACCATCCGCTACCCGCTCCAGCTTTCCGAGGACCAGGCTTCGATCAACCGGGCGTTCGCACTGTCGAGGGACGGAGCCTGGCTCGCGTACGTCGGCGCGCCCCCGCTTCGGCAGATCTGGCTCAAGGCCCGGAACCAGGTCAGCGCCGCGCCGGTCGCCGGCACCGAATTCGCCACTTCCTTCGCCTTCTCTCCCGACGGGCAGTGGATCGCCTTCGCGCGCGGCGGGGAACTGCGCAAGATCCCGGTTTCCGGGGGGGCGAGTCTGCTTCTCAGCGATTCCATCACGAACGGGAACAGCGCCGTTGTCTGGCGGACTCAGGAGACGATCGGGTTCATCCGATCTCTCGGAATGGGCATCTGGGAGGTGCCCGCCGGCGGAGGGGAGCGGACCCCGCTCTGGCAACCCCCTCCCGCCGACGGCACCGCCACCATTTCGCGGATGAGCGCGCTTCCGGAGGGACGCGGGTATCTGGCGGCCCGCTGCCCGGAAGCTGGCTGCACCGAGGCGCGAGACCTCTGGGCGATCGAGGCCGGAAGCGGCGAATCCCATCTGGTTCAGATGGGTGCGGTCTCCGGTGACTACATCCCGACCGGCCACATCCTCTTTACCCGTCCGGACGGTGCCCTGCTTGCGGTTCCATTCAGCCTTCGACGGTGGCGGACCACCGGTCCGGCGGTCCCGATCATGGACAGCATCTCGATCGTCAATTTGAACACCCCGCTCATCGCGATTTCCGCGAACGGCACCGCCGCCTTCCGGCAGGGGGGCAGCCTCTCCGGCGGCGACGAATACACGATGGTATGGGTGGACCGGGTCGGGAACGCGGCGGTGATCGATCCCGACTGGACCTTCCGCCACGCCGCTTCCGGAGGGAACGCGGGGTGGTCCCTTTCCCCTGACGGCCGGCGGCTGGCCATCGGGCTCAACACCGATCTGGGAGACGACATCTGGGTCAAGGGGCTTCCCCGCGACCCCCTGGTGCGCCTTACCCTGGACCCTGAGCCGGACGTGCGCCCGCGGTGGTCGCAGGACGGTCGCACGATCTACTATTCGAAGTTCGTTTCCGGACGCCTGGCTTCGATCGGCGCCGATGGGGCAGAGCCCGAAGAAATCCTCCTCGACGTGGCGAGAAACATCTGGGAGGTTGTGCCGACCCGGAGCGGCACGTTCGTCGTGCGCACCGGGGGGACCGTAGCCGCCGTTGGCGATCGGAGCGTCTGGACCACGCGGGCCCGGGAAGACACGATCCTCACTCCGCTGATCGCTACCGATCCCTGGGATGAGGCGGCCATCGCGCTCTCTCCGGACGAGCGCTGGATCGTGTTCGAGAGTAACGAATCGGGTCGGCGTGAGATCTATCTGCGGCCTTTCCCGGACGCCAACACCGGTCGGATCCAGCTCTCCACGAACGGAGGACAGTCCCCCGTATGGGCCCGCGACGGGCGGACACTCTACTACGTGGACTCGGACCGTGCGATGATCGCGGTACCCATCGAGGCGGGCGACCGGCTCCCGGTTCCCGGTGAGCGGCAACGGCTCTTCACCCTCGACCCCTCCCTCTTTTTCCAGGATGGGGAGAACTACCCCATCTTCGACGTGGCTTCGGACGGCAGATTCCTGATGGCCCGGCTTGTGTCCCGGGATGCGGGTGCGCTCCCGCCCCTGATCATCACCGAGGGTTGGCTGACGGAGTTGCGAGAGCTCTTGCGGAGGTAGGGGGGCTCTCGGTGCAGCGGGCGACCGGTACGGCCTGAGCCCCCCACGCGACCGCGCCACGGTGGAGCGGATGAGGATCGAGATCTGTTCCGTCTGCCACCCGTTCTACACGGGTGGGCAGTCGCCGGGGGAGGGGCCGCAGTTCTTGCCCTCAGCGGACTCCTCGTGCTCCCGACCGTCCTGGCCAGCCTGCTCGGAGGAACCCTGCTTCAGGCGGTGACCGTCCGGTTCAGTGAGGTCGAGCAGAGAGTCGCGCTCCGGGAGTCCGGAACCCCGGCATCGTGGGAACCGGAGTGGCGTTGAACGCTGAAGGTCGTCCCACCGTACGGATTTTCCTGGCTCATGGTGCAGTGGGTGGAGTGCCGGCGGCGCTGGACGGAGTTCCGACGTCGGTGGTGGTGACGGGGCTCTTCCTGCCGCGTCAGGACCGGACGGCCCGAGCCCGCCCGGCCCCCATCGGGTTCTCAGTGGGTCACCCCGACATCACGGCGGGAACGCTGGGCGCACGGGTCACAGATGGGACGAACGTCTATATCCTTTCGAACAACCACGTCATGGCCAACAAGAACGCGGCGCAGATCGGAGACCCGATTCTCCAGCCAGGTGCCTATGACGGGGGGACCACGACCAGCGACATCATCGGGTACCTGCATGATTTCCAGCCCATCAGCTTCGATTCCAACAATGAGATGGACGCCGCCCTCGCCATTGTGAACGGGGCTGATGTGAGTGGGTCGACCCCCAGCACGGCGGGCTATGGTGCCCCCAGCACAACTACTGTCGCAGCGTCCCTGGGGATGGGGGTGCAGAAGTACGGGCGCACCACCGGCCACACCTTCGGGACGGTCGAAGAGATCAACGTGACGGTGAGTATCTGCTTTGAGACTCGAGGGCCTTTTCAGTGCGCCAAGGCCGCCACCTTCGTAGGGCAGATCTCCATCAGCGACGGGAACTTCAGCGCGGGTGGGGACTCCGGGTCTCTCATTGTGACCGCCAACGGGAACAACCCGATGGGACTCCTTTTTGCGGGTAGCTCCACCCGGACCATCGCCAACCCAATCGATGTGGTTCTGAACCGGTTCGGCGTGACCATCGATCCCACGGTTCCCTCGGGAGACCCGGGCGACCCAGGTGACCCCGGTGATCCCGCCGACCCCATCACCCTTTCGGCCAACGCCTACAAGGTGCGTGTCGTGTTGAGCGTAGACCTGACGTGGAGTGGAGCCACCTCCACCCAGGTGGACATCTTCCGGAACGGTGCCGTTTTGACCACCGTCTCCAACTCGGGTAGCTACACCGACAACACCGGCCTCAAGGGAGGCGGCTCACTCACCTACCAGGTGTGTGAGGCCGGCACTTCAACCTGCTCGGCGACGGTGACCGTCAACTACTGAGCCGGAGCATGAAGCGGACCTCGGGTGCGTGCCTCGCTTCGGCGGGGTGCGCACCCGAACTTCGTTCCTGGACGGGGGGCTGGCTGGCACGCGTCTCCCCCTTCTGCCTCATCCTCCTGATGGGAGGATGCGGGGCCCCTCAGAGCCAACCCAGCGAGGGTGATTCCATGCCCACTTCCCCCACCATCGAAGAAGCACAGGAGCGTTTCACGCCAGAGTGGATGGCGCTTCCCGGCGTCACCGGGACGGGCATTGGACGCTGCGTACTGGAGGGGGGTACTGAAACTGACGGTCCCTGGGAGCCGTGCATCCGGGTCTTCCTGTCGGAGCCTTCACCTGACGCGGAGCAGGCGATTCCCTCCCGAGCAAGTGGGTACCGGGTAGAGGTTGTGGTGACCGGTCGGTTCCGTCCCAGAGGCGTGTGAGTCCAAGCCCGGATAGGTCCCCCCTGGTATGGGAGGTCCTCGTGCAGGCGCTCAACGTGTACAACGGACGGATCCTCGCGGAAGCGCGGGTTCCGGCCGTTGGGCGTTGGTTCGCTTCACGCGGGCTCATTGCTGGCTATCGGGATGAGCCTGCCATCATCCCGGAAGTCGTGTTTTTCCGTGTTGAACCACCCCTTCAGGCGTCTGCGGGTCTGATAGGCGCCTGCGGGTCTGAGTTGGACCGCCGCCTTGAGGTGCGTCGGGGCGCCAGGATGTGGCCGCCTACGCGCTTACGGGAGTCGGCACCGCCTTCGCTACCCGTCCCTCCCCATCGAGCGCAAGGCTCACCGGCGCCGCGTGCCGATCGAGAACGAGCATCGAATTCGGGGGCACCGCACTCCAGCGCGGGTCATCGGTGAGCCGCTCGGATGCGACCACCACGGCCTCGCCTTCGTCGTCGGTGCGGCGCTGGGTGAAGCGACGCCCGGCTGGCTCGTACATCTCCCCCCGGAGGACGTAGAGCGTCTCCGGACCTTCCTCCGGGTCGTCCGCGAAACGGGTCACCACGGCCCGGGACCCATCCGCCACCGCCACGTTGAGGAAGCTGGATTCTCCGCCCCCGTGCTCCCGGCTGAGGGCGAGGACGCGCTGGAGTGCGCTCGAGAGAGGACCGAGGAGGTGGTCGCCTTCCTCGCTTGAAGATTCCTTCGCGTCCCGCGCCATCTCGTCCAGGAAGAGGGCGAACAGGTGCTCCGTGTCGCTCGAACCTCCCACGGCATCGAATGCCTCGTCCCCAAGGCCGTTCAACAGCCGCCTGCGGATCCGGCGGAAGCCGCCGATGTGGCCGTTGTGCATGAAGGTGTAGCGGCCCTGGGAGAACGGATGGCAGTTGGCCAGCGTAACCTCACTTCCCGCACTGGCGGCGCGCACATGGGCCAGGATGCACGGGCTCGCGACCACCTGTGCGATACTTCCGAGGTTGCGGTGGTTCCACGCCGGGGTGATCGCGTGGAAGAGCGCTGGCTCGTTCGTGAGCCGGGGCGCGTACCACGCCAGGCCAAAGCCGTCCCCGTTCAGCGGCTCATCCCGCTCGAGCGCATGGAAGCTCTGGTGGATGAGCGAGTGGCTCGGCTCCGTGAGCAGCGTGGCGAGCCGGACCGGCGGCCCAAGGTAGAGAATGAAGCGGCACATCGGCGCGAACTCCGAAGCAAAGTAGAGCGACGCCCAGAACCCCGGAACGCCCTCCGGCGGCCGCAGACAAGCTAGGGAGCGGTCCGTGTCCAAGCAAGCAAGAGGAGCGCTCCCTGCACCGTTTCGTCCCAAATCCCCCGTGCGAGCCCCCGATCACCCCGCGAAGGCGGCCACGCC
>JBGTMU010000342.1:0-7557 GCA_041743405.1 Longimicrobiales bacterium
GCACGGCGGCGCTTGCCATTGCCGATCCGGCTGCGTCCGACGGCACGGCGGCCCGCTCGAATCCGCGGGGGGCGTCCACCACGATGCCCTTGCGCGTGACGTCGAACGTCCACGCGAGGATGAGCGTGAGGGGAAAGCCGACCGCGACCAGTACGATGAGCAGGGGCACCGACCAGGTGGGCAACCCGAGGTGCGGCGCCGCGACATCCGTGATCTGCACCAGCATCCAGGCCACGACGGCGTACGCTCCGGCCGTGCGGAACACGTGGCGTCGTCGCAGCTCGGAGACGAGGGCACGAGGGTTCATGCTGGCTCCGGTGGAGGGAATGTCCGCTGCAATCTAAAGGATGCCTCCTTCCGGTCCCGGGGGGCAAGAGGTCCGATGCCGGAGCTCCTCCCACGGCCGGAGGGAGGTTGGCGACGATCGCCGCACTCGGTCGTCGCGGGGCGCGCGGATCCGACACGGCGAGATGGTCGACGTCGTGAGCAGCCGGGGGCGGGTCCGGGTGCGCGTCGAGGTCACGAAGGCCACGAACCGGGGGACGGTGTTCATGACCTTCCACTTCCCTGAGTCACGCACGAACATCCTGACCGGCGAGGCGGTGGACGAGTTCACGGCAAGCCCCGAGTACAAGGTGTGTGCGGTGAGGCTGGAGCGGGTGGGGGCGGAAGCCGAGGAAGGGGAGCGGGGCCGTGAGCGTGAGGGGGGGTCGTCGAGGCGGGGCGGTAGACGGGACCGAGGGCCTTCAGAAGCGCACGCGCACCTTCAGTAGGCGATGACCCGAAGGGCGGGGACCTTCTCGAACTCGCGCGTGTTCCGCGTGACGAGGGCGGCGTCCTGCCGGCAATCCGGTGAAAGAGCGCGCCCGGCCAAGGGAAATCGTGGCGCGGACAGGTGCGCGATGGTATGATCCGGCAGCCGCTAACCTCACACTTCTCCAGGTCCTGAACGCCCATGAGCTACCGTGTCTGGCGTCCGGCACTGACCGTCCTGCTCGGCATCGCGTGCGTGCCGATTGCACTCAACTTCGGTCGGCTCGAGCGGTTATGGGTCGGGCAGCAATACTCCGCAGTCGTCGGACTCGTCCTGCTCGATGTGGCAGCGTTCATGGCGGCGGGTCTCGCGCTCGCGCTGCTCTGGAGAGCCGCTCACAGGCCGGACGCACGAGCGCTCGGCGTTTCGCTCGCCGCGAGCGTGATCATGTTCGGTCCGATCCTGGCCAACCTGCGGGGGGTACCGGTGCTCGGCGACATGATCGAGGCGAACCGGTGGATCGCTGACGTGATCGATGTTGCCGCTCTCGGCTTTGCCTCCATTGCCGCTGCTGCGTTCGCCCGCTTCTGCACGCTGTTTCCGCGCGCCCTGACGGCCAGCGACATTGCGGCGTACGGATCCATGCGGAGGTCGCGCGACTCGCTCGCCTGGATGGATGACATTGAGCGCTGGACCCTCGGTCTGGTCAACCGGCTGGCTGTGCGTCTGCCGCTGCGGCGCGGCGTCGCTGGCGGCCCGGACACGAGCCATCAGCTGATGTCACCGGCAAAGCAGAAAGAGACCACGGAGATTCTGCACTTCATCCAGGGCCGCGGCTTCGAGATATTTGCAGCAGCCCCTTTTCTGCTTGGACTGGTACTGGTGCTCGCCCACGCCGCAGTATACGGGTCGCCGGCAGCACCGACCGTTCGCAGCGCTGCCTATCTCGCCGTCGGCCTGCCCGGTATTCTCCTGCTGATACTGGCCGTGTCCTCGACCCAGTTCCTCCGGGCCGGGTACACGGTTGCGAACGCAGCCGACCGGCAGCGCATGCTGTGGCTGGTGGAAGGTTGTCTCGCGGTGATATGGTTCGGTTTTCTGTTCATGCCGGTCTCACTGGGCTTCGACATCGCCGGGCGGGAGCCGCCGGACATGCTGTACGCGATCATGTTCCCGGCTCTGCTGCTGACCATCCTTACCTGCCTCGCCATCGCGGTCTTCGGCAAGGGCGCGCTCGACTCGTCGCTCGTCATCCGCAGGACCGCGCTCTACGGACTGCTCGGCGGCGTGCTGTTCGTGATCTTCGCGGTCGTCGAGAACGTGGCTGCGGACCTGGTAGCACTGCGGTTCGGCATCTCCCAGCACATTGGCAGCTGGGTCGCAGCGGGTGTGCTGGCGCTCCTCGCGCGGCCGGCCCACAACTGGCTGCAGCGTCGTACCAACCACGCGCTGGACCGCGTGCTGCCGCCCGACCTGCTCGCGTCCGAGCCGCGGGCGGACGCAGCGATCCTGTTTGCCGACATCGTCGGCTTCACCCTCATCAGCGCCGAGAACGAGGACGACGGTATCACGCTCGGCTCCGTGTTCCGCCGCAATGCACAACGCGTCGCGAACAGCCACCGCGGCCGGCTGGTCAAGACGTTTGGCGACGGGGTGCTGTTCGAGTTTGCGACGTCGGCGGCAGCGTTCGACGCGGCCGTCGATCTGCGCGAATCGTTCCTCCAGGCATCAGGACTGCTTGGCCTCCCGCAGACCGAGATTCGCGCGGGTGTGCACTTCGGTGCAGTCGCACGCGCGCCTGATGGCGATATCTTCGGCGACGCCGTGAATCTCGCGGCACGGCTGCAGAGCTCTGCCAGCCCCGGTGAGCTGATTGCGAGCGACGTCGCCGTGGCGCGGGCGCACGCGCCCGGGAGGTTCCGGTTCGAGAGCCTGGGCACGCGCACGTTCCGCAACGTGACCGTTCCCGTGGAATGTCTGCGGGCCATGACAGACGAAGGCGCGGCCGCCGGCGCCGCGGTACAGCCGCAGGTGTGAGCCGGCGCATGTGCAAGCCGGATTCAGGGCGGGCTGGCTGCGTCCTGCACCAGCGTTGGCGCTCATAGATTGCCGGGCGATGCCGCCGGATCAGCGCTATACATCCACAACTTAGAAGGCCCCGCGGCAACGGCCCCCCATCACAATCCTATGATTGAGCAACCACGCCGGTTTGCTTGCCGCCGCCGACTGGCTGCGCTCCCTCTGCTCCTCACTGCGGCAGTTGTCGCCTGTTCACCGCGCGGGTTCGTGGCGGGGGAGCCGAGCGCGAAGGATCCGATTTATCGGCATTCCCAGGGAAGATATGTGTCTCGAGTAGACACGATCGACGTGACCGTGACCGAAGGAACGGAGATCGCCTTCGACCTGGCACGAGCCGGCGACGCAATCCTCTTCGACCTGTATGGGCAGCTCTGGGAAGTACCGATCGGAGGTGGCGAGGCGCGCCTCATCGCGGCCGAACCTGACTGGAATGCAACTTCGCAATTCCCCGCCGTGTCCCCGGACGGAAGTCGAATCGCCGCCTGGTCAGACCGACTTGGTGGGCGCGGCCTTTGGGTTACAGACCGCGCCGGAGGCGATGCCCAGTGGATATTCGGCCGAGCGGATTCAACATTCATCATGTCCGTCGGTGTGCGCTTCGATCCAGCTTGGTCGGCCGACGGACGGTATATCGGGTGGATCAGCGAAGCACCCGAGTCGCGCCTGAGGCTTTACGACGTCATCGCCCGAGAGCAGGTAGAGGTGCCCGTCTGGGAACTGCCCCAGGCGCCGCACCGATCGGTCGCATGGGCCGGTGACGGTGCCCACCTGGCGATAGCGATCCGCGCCGGCGCTCTATGGGAAGTCACGCTCCCCGGTGGTACGGCCCAGCAATTCACTCCGGCTGGGGTGATAACTCGGGGGCAGCCCGCCTACTCCCCTCAGTCGGATCGGATCGCGTACTTCGCCGCGACGCCTGAGGGGGAGGTGCACGTGCTGGTTCAGGCGCGTGGGGGTGAGCCGATCGTCGTCGCAGCCGGCCCGGAAATCGAGCCGCGGCGAGTGCGATGGTCCGCGGATGGGGAGGCGCTCATCTACGTAGAGAGGGGGCGGTTCCGCAGGGTCCCGGCTGGCGGTGGGACGGCAACGGAAATCCCGTTTACGGCAACCCTCCGGCTACCACGAACCGTTTGGGAGGATCCACGGATCCGGCTTCGGGCTCCAGGTGACCCGCTGGAGGCACGCGGCTTCACCGGTCTCGCACTCTCGCCGGCCGGTGACCGGATCGCGATGCTGGCTGTGGGTCGGCTCTGGGCCTGGCCAGTCGGTGGGGAGCCACGCGCCGTATCGGTTCTTCCGCCGAACGCATCGGGGATCTCCTGGTCCCCGGATGGAACGCGAGTGGTCTGGAGTGGGGGCTCCAGGGGCAGCGAGGACCTCCACGTGACCGATGTAGTCACCGGTTCAACAAGGCTCCTGACCGGGCTGGTCGGAAGTGAATCTCACCCTTCCTGGTCACCCGACGGGCGCACGATTGCCTTCATTCATTGGTCTTCTCCCGGTTTGGGCCTGGAAGGGTGGCAGGCGGATGCGGTGCGGCGTGTTCGGCTCGTGCGCACCGATATGGAGCCCGCCCGAGGGGAGTCGCAGACGGTCGATGTGGGCGAGCTCCCCATTCCTTACCCTGTGCCAGGCCGGGAATCGTCGCCGACTACGCAACTGCACTGGCTGGACGACGGCGCGGCACTATTGATCGCTGGCTTCCCTGGCTGGCCAGCGTACGATCAGCGGTGTGGGATCGCCTTCCGGCTCGATATCCAGGACCGGACGACCGAGCCGCGAAAAGTCCCCTGCAGCGCTACAATGGTGCAGGTCGCCGCGGACGATCACCTGGTCTATATCCAGGATGGTCTGTTGTACGAAGCTGGCGCGACCGTCGCGGGGTGGACAGAAGGTCGGCGGCTGAGCGAGCGTCCAGCACTCTATCCGACGGTTTCCCGGAGCGGTGCAATCCTCTACGTGACGCCTGACGGATTGAGCCTCAGGGGGCCGTCCGGCGAGGAGGAGGAGGAGGAGGTCCTGGGGTGGCCGCTGACCACCCCGGTGGCTGAAGCACCTTTCCCCATACTCGTTCGGAACCTTCGAATTGTCGACCTCGCGCAGAACGGCGGTTCGGACGAACTGTCAGACGTCCTGATCCGGAGCGGCAGGTTCGAGTGGATCGGACCGGCGGGCACCCTCGAGCCGCCGGCGGCGGACATCGTCGATGCCGAGGGCCGGTACGCCATACCCGGGATGGTCGACGCCCACATCCACCTCTTTGACGGTGATCCTGCGGTTCTCGCCATCGCACTGGCGAATGGCGTGACGACAGCACGAGAAATGTGGACGCCGATCGCACAGGCAGCCGCGTTTCGCGACGCTGTCGATGCCGGAATGCTCGCTGGCCCGCGGCTCGTGCTCTCGGGCACCCCATTCTACCCAGGTCCAGTGCCTCGATCAGTAACCAGCGATCTCATGTGGCTAGCGGAGGACAGCACTACGATTGCCCGGGGCTTGGATCTGATGACCGCCTTTGGAATCGGGCACGTCAAGATGCGGGTGCCTCGCACCTCCTGGATTGCAGGTGCGGAGCTGATCCGTCAGGCGCGGTTGAGGGGGCTCCCCATCAGCGGCCATTGCGCCCATCCCCTTCCCCTGGTGGCGGCCGGTATCACCGGCAATGAGCACCTGGACGGCCAGTGCGCTGTCTGGCCGTTCATCGCCGACGACATTCCAAAGCTCTTCGCCGAAGCGGGAATAGCCGTTACGCCAACGAACTACCACTTCTTCGGGCGTGCTGCCATCACCCGTGACCGTTCCGCGCTGGAGAGGATGCCGGGAGCGTCCCACCTCACCCCGATGCTGCGGCTTGCGGCTACCGGGATCGCCTCGGACGAGGATGTGAGTTGGATGGAGGCGGCGGGGCGAACGATCGCCGCCCGCAGTCGGCAGTTCCATGATCTCGGCGTCGAGTTGGCGGCAGGGAGTGATGCGTCGGAGATCCCCGGCAGCTACCTGGGCGAGGTAGAATCTTTCGTGAACGCAGGTCTTTCTCCCGTAGAGGCACTCCGGATCGCTACGATCGGGGGCGCGGGAGTGCTGGGGGTGAGCGATCAGGTGGGGGCGATCCGGGTGGGTTTGCTCGGCGATCTCGTACTTCTCGACGCGGACCCGCGGGAGAACATCTACAATCTGCAACGGATCTGGAGGGTCTACAAAGGAGGAGCCGCAGTGTACCCGAATTAGGAGCCCGCCTCCGAATCGATTTCGAACAACCCCGGACCTGAGACCGGAGCCGCCCTCCCGATCTGCTGACCATTTCCGACCGGCGACCGATCCGAAAGCTCCGCCTGGCCGCTCCGATCCGCCTCCCGGCCCTCTCGCGATACCCGAAAGGGTCCGCACTACGCAGGGAAACCTGGAGGTACTGCCAGGTCGAAATCCCGGCCGAATGGCAGGTTCTCGACGCGGGCGCTCGGTTGGGTGAAGCCCTCGCAGAGGGTCTGGTGAAGTGGCAGGCGATCCAAGACCGAGGGTGGTGGCAGGGAGAAAGGGTTCCTTCCCCGGGCCGCGCACGAACATCCTGACCGGCGAGGCGGTGGACGAGTTCACGGGATGCCCCGAGTACAAGGTGTGCGCGGTGCGGCTGGAGCCGGTGGGGGCGGGAGTCGAGGAAGGGGAGCGAGGCCGTAAGCGTGAGGGGGAGGTCGTCGGGGACGGTGGAAGCATGCTCGCCGAAGAGACCGCCTTTGGGGGCGATTATCACCTTGGACGGCAGCTCGAGTCACGGATCAGATGCCCCGAGTACAAGCGCGTCCGGTGCGCTCATGATGGTTCCTCCGACGAAGTCCCGTGGGTAGAACGCCCTGGCCATCGGATTCGCTCAGGGAGTTCTTCGGCCTCCAGGCTCAGGCCGAGTTCGTCTGTCGAAGCATCGACGATCTCTCCCAACCGATGGGACAGCTAGAACTTTCGATGGAGGGAGGGGGCGCTCCGCGCGCGCGCGGACGTCAACCATCCGGGGCTCGAACGGATCAGAGCCCGAAGAAACTCCTTGTCGATCCGGGACGCTCCTGGGCATGTTGTAGCACGATGCGAGACCCCGCAGCATTCCCTCTCCCCCGACGGAGGCCCCGCAATGACCACCCTCGATATCCTTCTTCTGATCGCGGTCCTCATCGCCGCATCCCTTGCCCTCGTTCTCCAACGCCAGCTCACGCGGTGCCGGAAGGGGGAGGGTGCCCGGGGTTCCGGTGCCCCGGGTGGACACCACGATACGAAGGTTCCGGTAACGCCCCGGCGACAGATCAAAGTGACCCTGAAGAAGACGGGGAGCACCCTCTCCGTTGCCGTGGATCCGTGGCTCGTGGCCATCGAAAAGCACCCGGGACAGGGGTCTCCCCCGGTTCAGTGGACCCTCGACGCCTCGGGCCTCCAGGGGCAGGTCACCTGGTCCCTGGCGGCCAAGGTGCCCGGGTCGTGGCCCTTCTCCGGGCAGCAGCCCACGCCTGCGGTGAACGGGAACGCGCCGATCCTCCCGGGGGACGTCACGGGAGACGTCGACAGGGCCTACAGCTACAGCATTCGGGTCATGTCCGGGGGCGAGACCTTCGACATCGACCCCGAGATCTTCATCTGTTGAGCGATGCGAGGCGTCGATCCAGGATCTCCGCCTCCGCCCCACGGTCTTCGGAGCGCAGGAGGTCGGCGTACGCCACCAGGACGGCCGAGAGCCGGCCGGG
>JBGTMU010000343.1:0-6236 GCA_041743405.1 Longimicrobiales bacterium
GAGCGCAGGGAGAAGTTGGCCCGGGCCAGAAGGCGCCGGGAGGAGATCAACCGAGCACGGCCTCAGGAAGCGGCCTGAACCGGGACCAGGGTGTCACTTTCAGAAACAAGCGAGTTGTCCGGAAGGTGCTGAAGCGCGACAAGACGCGATTCGCCTTCACGTTGAGGACCGCCTCGAGCGTCCGCACGTTCGGTACGGTGATCCGGCGTCCGCTGGGATTGGCGACTGCCACCCATATGAAGGAGGAGTGATGTGATTCGAAGAGTTCTTCTCTCCCTGGCCTTCGGAGTCCTTGTGGCGTCCCCGGCCTCGGCTCAGGTGCGAACCGCTTCCGATTTCATGGCCCTCGTCGAGGGTGCGCAAGTCGAGCCTGGACCGAATGGCCTGGGTCAATTGACCATCAACGAGCTCCTGGAACGCTTCAGTGTCCCCGGGATCAGCGTCGCCGTGATCCACGACTTCGAAGTCCAATGGGAGCGGGGCTACGGAGTGGCCGACATGGAAACCGGCTCGGCCGTAGACACGGAAACTCTCTTCCAGGCCGCCTCCATCAGCAAGCCGGTGGCCGCGATGGCCGTGCTCCGGGCGGTCCAGGATGGACTCTTTTCGCTCGATGACGATATCAACGATATCCTCACCTCGTGGACCCTGGACGGCGGGGAGTTCACGCGGGAACGGCGGGTGACCCCTCGTTCGCTGACCAGCCATACGTCCGGGCTCGGTGACGGGTTCGGTTTTCCCGGTTACGACCCGTCCCAGCCCCTTCCGACGCTCGTCCAGATCTTCGAGGGTCACGAGCTCTCGAACGTCCGGCGCCTCTTCATGGAGCGCCCCCCCATGTCGCTCATGGAGTACTCGGGTGGTGGCGTGACCCTCATGCAGCAGGCTCTCATCGATGCTCACGGTCGGCCGTTTCCAGAGATCATGCGAGAAGACGTGCTCAGCCCTGTCGGAATGGCGGCCAGCACATTCGAGCAGCCGCTTCCGCCCGAGCGCGATCGCAATGCAGCCAGAGGGCACGGCCCGGGAGGGGAACCCCGCGGCCCCAAGTGGCACGTCTACCCCGAGATGGCAGCCGCAGGCCTCTGGACGACGGCCGGAGACCTCGCGCGTTTCGCGTTGGAGGTCCAGCTCTCGGCGCGAGGGATGTCGAACCGGGTGCTTTCCCGCACCACGGTCCAGGAGATGATCTCACCGGTCGGGGTCGGCAACTTCGGCGTCGGCTTCCAGATCGAGCGTCGGGGAGAGGGATGGTACTTCACGCACACGGGCGGCAACTGGGGATTCCAGTGCGCGCTGGTGGCGCACAAGTTCCACGGATATGGGCTCGCCATCATGACGAACGGCGGCCAGAGCGGGCCCGTGATGGCCGAGATCATACGCCGGATTCAGGAACTCTACGAATGGGACGCGGTCGCGGAGCCCGCGCCGCGGGGCTATGACCCGCCCGTGGCGCGCACCGCGATCGAGGTCCCGTTGGAGGTGCTCTCCGACTACGTCGGCGTCTACGCCCTGAACCCGGAAGTCTCTGTGACGATCACCCTGGAGGACGGCATCCTCTACGGCCAACCGACTGGCCAGCAGCGCCTCGCAATCCTTCCGGAGGCCGAAGACCTCTTTTTCCTCCGCGGCGTCAACGCTCAGCTGCGATTCGAGCGAAACGCATCGGGGCAGGTCACGCAAATGGTGCTCATCCAAAATAGCCAGGAACAAGTCGCTCGAAGGGTGGACTAGGACGCCGTGGTCGTCTGGGAAGGAAGAAGGGCCCGTGCTCCGTAAACGCTTTCACTCCAGATCGCCTACCGGAAGAGCAAGCCCTTCGTCGCCGACTCGGGCCGCGTTGCCGTTCAAGCCGGATCTCTTTATTTCGAGGTACGTGGGGACGGCCCCCCTGTCGTGCTGCTTCATGGTGGCGGGTTGGATCACACGATGTGGGACGCGCAGGTTGAACTCCTCAGCCGTTCGATGCCCCGGCTCCTGGTTGTGGGACTGGGCGATTCGGATTTGGTGATCGAGGTAGCTGACTGGATTCAAGCGGAAATCCCGGAGGTTCAGGTCGCACGCCTCACTGGCGGCAGGCACCTTGTCAACCAGGAAGTTCCGGAACTCGCGTCGAAGAGACCACTGTTGGAACGGAATCAGAGGTGGTCTCAGGTCATCGCAGAGTAAGAGAACCCGGCTCGGAGAAACGGGTCCCAGGCCTGACAAACGGCCGGTGCGTCCGCTCCGGAGGAGCCCCCCGGTCTGTTCGCTGATTCGAACGGAGGTGGCGGCGCGAACTTCGGAGGCGGCTGGCTCACTCCGCTCGTCTGCCGCAATATTGATCGGGCGCCCCATCTTCTGCGGGACGCGGTAGACGGCCCTGGATCAACGAGGGAAACATGCCTTCTTGGAAGCGGTTGTTCGGCAAACGGCCCGACGACGACGATATCCTGGTCGCCATCGAACTGCACTCGGTCGAGCGCGTTCGTGCCGCTCTCGACGGTGGGCTCGACCCTCGCGCCCGCGTTCGCGGCAAGCCTCTCGTCAACTGGCTCACCGAGATGTACAGCAGGGGCGACAACTTTACCAGGTGCCTTCGCCTGCTGCTCGATCGAGGCGCCGTGCTGGAGGACCCGGGCTTGGCCCCTGTACTCCTCGATGATGCCGAAGCTCTGCAGGCTGCAATTCGAGCGAACCCGGCGCTTCTCGATCATCGCACCACGCTGGTGTCGGCCTTCACGCCCTTGATCGGCGCTTCGCTGCTTCACGTGGCGGCTGAGTACGGCAACACCGAGGTCGCTCGGGTTCTCATTGAACTGGGAGCGGATGTGAATGCGAGAGCAGATGTTGACGAGTACGGACTCAACGGTCACACGCCCCTGTTTCACACGGTAAATTCAAGTCATAACCGCTCTGCCCCGATCATGAAGATGCTGCTGCAAGCCGGCGCGAAGAGTGAAATTCAAGTTCAGGGGATCACGTGGGGCAAAGGGTTCGAGTGGGAAACGACACTCTTCGACGTGACACCGGTCTCATACGCGCAGTTCGGTCTCCTTCCTCAAGTGCAGCGGAAGGAGTCCGACATCTACGACAACATCAGGCTGCTTGTCCAGGCCGCCGGTCGGACGGTTCCACCACTCGACAACGTGCCTAACCGCTACCTGAAGCCGAGGGCCGCCTGACGAGGCCTATATGGAGCATGCGCACGCGGCGATCTCCGAGACCGATTTGGAAGCCCAGGCGGCGACGCAGACGCCCGAGGGTATGAGCGTTAGAGTGCAACGGCTCATGAACTGGAAGATTCTACCTCCGTCGCCGCGGGGCGGCCTGTCGTCGCCTCCGGTACCCCGCGACCGCGCCCGTCGCCGATCTTTCGGGCTGGTGATCCTGACCTTCGCTTTCTTCGCCACCGCGGCGGAGGCGTTACCCGCACAGCAGGTGATCGATCCTGGGTACAGCCCGCGGATCGCCGACCCGATGCACCGAGGGGATAGCGGACTCGTGGTGCTCGTGGATCGAGGCCACAACAGTTTTCATGCGGGGGACGACGCGTTCGCGCAGCTCGCCGATCTGCTGGCACAGGACGGGTACGTGGTTCGAGCCCTCACCGAGCCGTACACGTCTCGTTCACTCGCGGGGGCCGACGTGCTGGTCGTCGTGAATGCCCTCGCAGACGCCGACCTCGAACGGTGGGAGCTCCCTACAGCACCGGCGTTTTCCCCCGATGAGATTTCAGCTCTGCGCCGTTGGGTTGACGACGGTGGCTCAGTGCTCCTGGTCGCCGACCATATGCCCTTTCCCGGCGCGGTCTCCGACCTGGGCCGCGCGTTCGGCGTGGAGATGATGAACGGTTTCGCTATCGTGGAGGCTGAATGGGACCCGCTGGTCTTCCGCCGTGAGGACGCCACCCTGCGCTCGCATCCGATTACGGACGGGCGCCAGCCTGCCGAGCGCGTGGATTGGGCTGTCACATTCGTCTCGGGGCATGCGTTCCGTGCGACCGACGAGCGGGTCTGTCCGCTGCTTGTGCTTCGTCCCGGTGTAGTCTCGATCAACATGGACCGCGCCTGGGACTTCGACGACACTACTTCGCGCGTGGACGTGCAGGGATGGCTGCAGGGCGCGGCCCTGGAGGTGGGCGCTGGACGCATGGCGATCTTTGGAGAAGCTGCCATGTTCGCGGCACAGCTGATCGGCCCTGGGCGGCGGAAGGTGGGCATGAATGATCCAACCGCCGGGAAGAACCTGCAACTGTTGCGCAACACGCTGGGCTGGCTCGCCAGAGCACCCGGTTTCTCAGCGGCGCACTGCGATGGGGGAGGGGTGCCCGGTCCGCGGTAAGACTGCGGCGCCGGTGGCCCGAGAACTTGGCTGGCAGTCGCGTACTGACGGCGGTGTGAACCTGACAGCGTGCTTCGCACGCCGCAGGTTACCCCCAGTGCGTCATGTGGCATAAATAACTGTGATGGCGTACCATGCCATCTGTCATTCTCACCCAAACCCCAAGGAGGTGGCACCATGCCCAAGTACCTGATCGAGCGGGAGATCCCGGGCGCCGGGAAAATGTCCCCCCAAGACCTTCGAGGTGCTGCACAGAAGTCCTGTGGCGTGCTACAGGACCTCGGCCCGCAGATTCAGTGGGTGCAGAGCTACGTTACGGGTGACAACATCCACTGCATCTATATCGCGCCGAGCGAAGAAGCCATTCGCGAGCACGCGCGGCAGTCGGGCTTTCCGGCCAACAAGATCATGGAAGTCAAGGCGATCATTGACCCGACGACGGCCGAGGCTCAAGGGGCGTCAGCCACGGCTTAGGCCAGGGATTCCATATAACCCGCCGGTGCACAGCGGTCGGAATACGACGCGCTGATCAGTTCTGGTGTGCGTTCTCTAAATTCTGACCGCTTTCCTCTCTAAATTCTGTCCTCCCTGGGTCATGCTCACGTAGGATTTGCCTTCGCCGATGGAGTCCATACTGGACCGAAGAGCGGAGGGAGAGGAGGATGCTCAGGATGATTGATCGACACGCGGTGCAGAGAATGTTGTCGGCCGGGATGACGAACGGAGAGGTGGCCCGGCACTTTGGCGTCTCGAAGCGGACAGTACGTCGGATCCGGGGGGAACCGGAGGTCGTGGAGGCTGGAGACCGGCCGGCGAGAAGAGCACGAGGGCTTGGTCGCCCCGCGGTCCGAGCGGAGGTGCGGGGGCGGATGCGGGCGCTGATCGAGGAGGATCCGGAGGCTCCGAAGCTTGAGATCCTGCGGCTTCTTCGGGAGGAAGGGGTCACACTCGGCGAGAGCACCTTCTATCGGATGTGGAAGGGGGTGCGAGAGACGATCCCTCAGGCCCTGATGGTCCGCTTCGAGGGGGTAGCCGGCGAGTTCGCTCAGTTCGACTTCGGCCAGGTGGACGTGCGGCTGCCCGAGGGTCGGAAGAAGCGGATCCACTTCGCGGCCTACCGGCTCAAGTATTCGCGGTGGATCGGAGTGGTGATCGTGCCCGACGAGCGGGCGGAGGCGCTCATCCGTGCGCTTCTTCTCTCGTTCGAGATGTCGGGGGGCGTGCCCCTCCGTGTGGTGTTCGACCGACCCACCACGGTCGTGGTCGGCAAGGACGAGCACGGCCGCCCGATCTGGAACTCGACGCTCGCCCAGGTGGCGATCGACTATGGGTTCACGATCGAGCTCTGCGCGGCCCGAAGCCCGGAGCAGAAGGGGTCCGTCGAGAACCTGGTTGGCTTCGTCAAGCGTTCGTTCTTCCGGGCGCGCCGCTTCCACGATGCAGACGGCGACTTGTCCCGGCAGCTCCTCGAGTGGCTCGTGATGGTCAACGACGAGCGTCCCTGCCGGGCGACCGGCGAGGTGCCACAGGTGCGGCTCGCCTCGGAGCGGGAGCGGATGAAGCCGCTCGCGGTCGCGCCTTCGGAGTATGGACTCCGCTATCCCGTGCACGTTGGCCCCACTGCGCTCGTGGACTTCCAGGGTATCCGCTACGCGATGCCTGCGGGGGCATGCGGTATCCCGGCGACCCTTCACCTCTACCCGGACCGGGTGCGGATCGTGACCTCCGGCGGACGGTTCGAGACCAGCCATCCCCGCTTTCCACAGGTCGGCCGGACGAGTTACATGCAGGGCCAGCGGGCCGAGCAACTGGCCGCGGTGGCCGGAGCCCGCAAGCGACTGTACTTCATGAGGGAGCGGATCCTGGAGCTCGGCCCCGTCGGAGAGAGCTACCTCACGGAGCTGATCCATGCG
>JBGTMU010000344.1:0-6322 GCA_041743405.1 Longimicrobiales bacterium
CCCGCCCGCGCCGGGCTCCACGCTGGCGCCGGCGCCGGAGGCCGCTCCCGGTGTCGCCGTGTCCCCACCCAGCGACCGGGGTGCGGCCGTAATAAGGACCGAGAATCCGGAAATCACCATTATCTGGCTCTACGAAAGGGAGGAATCATGAAACTGCGAGTGCTGGGGCTGGTGCTGGTCGGGGCGGCCGTGGGCGGCTGTGCGGAGAGCGGCCTGGAGACCCGGACGTACGAGGTGCATTATCTGCGGTCCCACGAGGTCGAGTCCCTGGTCGTGCCGTACGTCTTCGTCGAGCGGGAGGGGCGACCGGGAACGATGTCGTCGATGGATGGCGCACTGACGGTCCGGGAGACGGCCGACAACCTGGCGCGGATCGAGCGGGTGCTGGAGCAGTTCGACCGGCCGCGCCCGAGCGTTATGCTGCACTTCCAGATCATCGAGGCGAACGGGGCCGGGGAGAGTGATCCGGCCATCGCGGCGGTGGAGCGGGAGTTGCGGCGGCTCTTCCGATTCGAGGGCTATACCCTGGTCGCGGAGACGCAGCTCGGTGGTATCCAGGGGACCGGGTTCCGTCAGGTGGTGGGGGGCGCCGGACCAGACTGGGCGTTCATGATCCAGGGGGGCGTGACGGAAGTGCGCAGGGGTGCCGAGACGACCACCGTGACCGTGGACGTGGGGCTGGCAGCCGGGGGGGTGGGGGATATTCTCGCGACCACCGTAACGATCCCGGCGGGGCACTCCGTGGTCCTCGGCACCACGGAAGCGCCGGGATACGAAGGAGCACTGATCCTGGTGGTCCGGGCGGAACTGATGCCAGAGCCGACCAGCCCGGGCGCCGGGGACCCCGGGATGTGAATTCGGAGGGGTTCGTTAGTAAAGGATCCTTGACAAAATGACAGCTATACTGGCATTATGTACATGTTCCTTTACGTGCGACCCTCCTTGGCTTCCCCCGCAGAGAGCCTGGGTGCCACGGGTCGATCACACCCTGCCCTCGACCCAGGTCTCTCATGACAACTCCCAGGCCCGCAGGACCCAGCGGTCACACGGTGTTCGCCCTCCTCATCACCTGGCTCGTGCTCTACTTCGCGGTGCGGTTCTTCCTCGAGGCCAACATGGACCTCTCGAGCGGCATCCGGCTCGCGATCGCGTTGATCCCGACTCCGGTGTTCATCCTTTTCGTCTGGACCTTCGTGCGCGGCATTCGATCGGCCGACGAACTCGAGCGGCGCATCCAGCTCGAGGCGCTCGCCGTTGCCTTCCCGCTCGGCCTCGTGCTCCTGACGACACTCGGGCTCGTGCAGCGCGCAGTGGAGCTCAACTTCGAGGACTGGAGCTACAACCACGTCTGGCCCATGTTCGCGTTCTTCTACATCGCTGGCATCTTCATGGCGAAGAAGAGGTACGAATGAGAAACCGGCTGAAGGTGCTCAGGGCGGAGCGCGACTGGTCGCAGGCCGACCTCGCCGACCGGCTTGGCGTTTCGCGCCAGACGATCAACGCGGTGGAGACCGGAAAGTATTCTCCGTCGCTGGAGCTCGCGTTCTCGATCGCACGCCTCGTCGATCAGCACATCGAGGAAATCTTCTTCCCCGAGTGACGCGCCTCGTGTCCCCGCTTCCCGGTGGTCCCGCTTCCCGGTGGTCCCGCTTCCCTGGCCCTGATTCCGGGCGGGTGGCCTACGCGGCATCCTCCCGGGTGCCGTCATCCGTCACGGCGCGCCAGATCCGGAGGTCCATCGAGCCCTTCCCCCCGCCGACCCACATCAGGTAGAAGCCGCACAGGAGAAGCGCCACGTCGACTCGGAGTACGTTCACCCCCGGCCAGAACCCCTGGCTCAGGAGGATCGGGAGCTTCACGCGAGTGATCGAGAGGAAGCCGAGGGTGATCAGGGGAAAGATCGCGATCCGCACCCCGAGCCCGGCCAGCACCAGGAGGGCGCAGACGATCTCGAATCCTCCGACCACCGGCGCCGAGAGTTCGGGAAGTGGAATGCGGTGGTGCTCGAAGAGTCCACTTCCCCGGGTCTCCGGGAAGAGGAACCGCTGGACCCCCTGCGAGAGGAAGATCCATCCAACGAGGATGCGGATGAGGATGACCTCGCCCCGGTCCTCGGTCGAAAGGAGCGAATAGCCGGGAGGGAGCTCGTCGGGTGCAACCGGGGGTGCGTTCATCGGGTGATATGGGGAGGATTGCCCCCCTTGTGCAAGAGGCTCCGAGCCCGGTGGGCATGCAAGTGGCAGGGAACGCTCTTGAGGGCATACTCAATCACACGATACTATCTCACGCTTGACTATCCATCCATACCGGGACCGCGCCATGGATTCGATCGAAAGCCGGGAGCGTCTGGAAACCTTCATCGGCTCGCCAGCCCTCCACAACACCCTGGGCCTGCTCCATGGCCGCCGGCGGATCGGCAAATCCACGCTGCTTGTTGCTCTGGTCGAGGCGCACCGGGGCTTTTACTGGGAGGCAACGCGGGGTGAGTCCGCCGTTCAGTTGGCACGCCTGGGGGCCGCCCTGGGCGAGCATCTCGGGGTCGGTCGGCTCTCGTTGGAGAGCTGGGAAGATGCGTTGCAACGCCTGCTGCAGCTTGGAGCAGCCAGGCCTCTGCCCGTCGTCCTGGATGAGTTCGGCTACGTGCTGGAGGCGGATCCTGCGGTGGACTCCGTGATCGCGGCGGCGTTGGGGCCACTCGGCCACCGGGCCAATCCCGGGCAGGCCAGGTTGATCCTCTGCGGGTCGGCGATCGCCATGATGGCAGCACTCACCCAGGGCGAGGCTGCACTCCGGGGGCGTACCGCGATCGAGATCGTGATGCAGCCGAACGATTTCCGCGAGGCGGCTCGCATGCTGGGTCCGGGGGCGGCACGAGACCTTGCGACCCGGGTCTATGCGGTCATCGGGGGCGTGATCGGATATGCCACTGGCATGGTCGACTACGACCTTCCGTCCGACTCGACGGATTTCGATCGCTGGCTCGTCGAACGGGTCCTTTCCAGCGCGGCGACCCTGCACCATGAAGCGACCACCTTGCTGGCGGAGGATCCGACGCTGGCCGCATCGCGAACGGCGATGCACCACAGCATCCTCGGTGCCATCGCAAATGGATCGGTCACGGCGGGGGCGATCTCCAAGCGGTTGAAACGGCCAATCTCGAACCTGGACCCCGTGCTGAAACGCCTCATCTCCGCCGGATTCGTGACGCGACATGGCGACCCCATCCGGGGACAGCGCCCGATGTACACCCTCGCGGACCCGTTCCTCCAGTTCCATTACGCGGTAATGGAACCTCACGGCACGCTTCTGCGAGAGAGGACCCCACGTGAGGTGTGGCAGCAGCGCCTGCTCCCCATATTCGACTCTCGAGTACGAGGGCCGGTTTTCGAGGAACAGGCGAGGGTGTGGGTGCGGCGATTTGCGGATCCGGTGACCCTCGGGGGATCCCCCGACCATGTGGGGCCGTCTTCGGCGATAGTCGATGGGAAGGAGTGTCAGTTGGACGTCCTCGTGGCCACGGGCGTCGAGGGAGTCGCACCGTCTGATCGAGAGGCGCATGCCATCGGGGAGGCCAAGGCGGGCGAGACGGTGGGCATGGCGCACCTGCGGCGGTTGGAGAAGGCGCGTGCCTCCCTCGGGATGCGCGCCGCGCATGCGAAGCTGCTCCTGTTCGCCCCCGCGTTTCATGCAGATCTCGTCGCGGCAGCGCGCACACGCGGCGATGTCGAGTTGATCGATCTCGATCGCCTGTACGATGGGGTTTGAGGCGGACTCCCGAGCCTGCTGATCTCAACTGTTCGGGATTGCCCGAGCCGGGAACGCGCGTTAACCGTGGGATCATGGTCACGCTCCCCACCGGAGGGCCCTTCCTCCTCTTCGATTTCGACTCCACGCTGGTGACGGTAGAGGCCCTGGACGAGCTCTTCATCCGGACGCTGGCCGACACCCGTCTCGATGCCCATCCTGCGACCGACCCCGATGCCGCGGCGGCCATCGCACGCTTCCGCCAGATCACCGACGCGGGCATGGACGGGTCACTCCCCCACCACTCGTCCCTGGCGGCTCGTCTGGCGCTCTTCCCCGGAGGCGGTCCGACCGGTGACCAGGTGGCGCGAACCGCCGAGAAGGTGGCCCGGTCACTCTCGCCCTCGGTCGCCCGAAACCTCGAGTTCTTTCGGAAGTACCAGGCGCGGATCCGCATCGTCTCCGGAGGATTCGCGGAACTCATCGCCCCGGCGGCCGAGCAGCTCGCCGTCGCACGGCACCGCATCACGGCCCACGGCTTCCGGGAGACGACGTCGGAAATGGCGCCCGCCCGCGCGCCTCTGGGCCTCGACCCTGCCACCCCCATGGCGCAGGCCGGGAAGGTGGGCGCCGTCCGGAGACTCCTGGACTCGGGGGCCATCCCCCGGCATCGTCCCCTCTGGATCGTGGGCGACGGCGCCACCGACCTGGAGCTGCGCACCGCCCGCCTCGCCCATGTCTTCGTGGCCTTCACGGAGAACGTTGCCCGCGAGCCCGTGGTGAAGGCCGCCGACCACGTAGTCGCCTCCATGGAGGAACTCCTCGCCCTCCTTGCCGATTCCCAGACCCCTCGCGGGACCTTCCATGATTGACGTCCACGCCGCCCAGACCCGCACCGTGCTTCTCCTCGAGCGCATCCACCCCGAAGCGGCCAGTCGCTTCCGTGAGGCGGGATGCCGGGTGGCGGAGCACCCCGGGGCCCTCGCCGGGCCGGAGCTCGCTTCCGCCCTCGAGGGCGTGTCGGTCCTGGGGCTCCGTTCCAAGTCTCGCCTCACCCGCGATGTCATCGACGCCGCGCCGTCCCTCGAGGCCGTGGGGGCCTATTGCATCGGCACAAACCAGATTGACCTGGAGTCGTGTGTGGATCGTGGCATCGCAGTCTTCAACGCCCCCTACGCGAACACCCGGAGCGTCGTGGAGCTGGCGCTCGGCGAGATCATCCTCCTCATGCGCGACATCCCCGAGAAGAGTGCCCTCCTTCACGCCGGCGAGTGGCACAAGGCGGCGCCCGGCTCCCGCGAGATCCGGGGCAAACGCCTCGGCATCGTGGGGTACGGAAACATCGGCGCGCAGCTCTCGGTGCTCGCCGAGGCGGTGGGAATGGAGGTGGGGTTCCACGATGTCACCGAGAAACTCGCCCTCGGGAATTCTCAGCCCTTCCGCACCCTGCATGCGCTTCTCAGGTGGGCCGACATCGTTTCGGTCCACGTGGACGGAAGCCCCTCGAACCGAGCCCTTTTTGGCGCCAGGGAGTTCGCCATCATGAAGGAAGGAGCCATCTTCATCAA
The DNA here is from genome assembly GCA_041743405.1 of Longimicrobiales bacterium. Lineage (GTDB taxonomy): Bacteria > Gemmatimonadota > Gemmatimonadetes > Longimicrobiales > Gaopeijiaceae > JBGTMU01. The sequence continues at coordinate 5,313 of JBGTMU010000344.1, forward strand.
CCTGAGCCGGGGCTTCGTCGTGGACCTGCAGGCCCTCCGGGAGGCGCTGGAGAGCGGCCGCATCCGGGGCGCGGCCCTGGATGTCTTTCCCGATGAACCCGGCGTCGACGGAGAGGCCTTTGACGTGCCGCTCCGTGGCATGAGGAACGTCATCCTCACCCCCCACATCGGAGGGAGCACGGAGGAGGCGCAGGAAAACATCGCCCGCTTCGTCCCCGACAAGATCCTCAGCTACCTGGAACAGGGGTCCACCGCCCTGTCGGTAAACTTCCCGAATCTCCAGCTTCCGGAAATCGGCGGTGCGCACCGCGTGGTCCACCTCCACGCGAACGTCCCCGGCGTGATGGCCAGCATCAACCGGGTCATGGCCGAACGGGGTATCAACATCGAGGGGCAGTACCTGAAGACCAGCGAGCGGGTTGGATACGTGATTACCGATGTGGCCCGGGACTGGGATACGGGCATGCTCGCCGAACTCGAGGCGATCCCCGGCACGATCCGGGTCCGGGTCCTGTCGTGATGCCCACGAAGCCCGCCCCCTTCCTCTCCTTCGCGCCCGGCCCCACCCAGATGCATCCGCTGGTTCCGGCCGAACTGCGCCGCATGGCCGCCGACGGGTACCTGAGCGAGAGCCACCGAAGCGCGCCGGTCCGCCGCGAGGTGGCACGCATGGACGAGGCCCTCCGCACTCTCCTCGGCGTCCCGCCGGACCACCGGATCCTCCTCGTCGGGTCGGCCACCGAGGCCATGGAGCGCATCCTCCAGGGTGCGGTGGAGGCCCGGAGCTTCCACCTGGTGAACGGCGCCTTCGCACGCCGGTTCCACGCGATCGCCGGGACGCTGGGGCTCGAAGCGGGGGATGCGACGGTCCCCGACGGGCGGAGCTTCGGGTCAGGGACGGTGGAGATCCCCGATGGCACGGAGCTGCTGGCCATGACGCAGAACGAGACGTCGACGGGCGCCCGGATTGCGCCCCCGGAGGTTCATGCCCTCGCTGCCCGCATGCACCG
>JBGTMU010000345.1:0-8813 GCA_041743405.1 Longimicrobiales bacterium
CCGCGATCTCGAACACGCTCTTTGCCAAATCCACCGCCACCTGTGTAGTCTCCATTCGGACTCCTCCTTCGGCTTGGGCCTTCGGGGCCGTTCGACGTCGTGGCAGAATGCTGCCACCCGGAGGGGGAGTCCATCCCATCACTTGAGCTGGGGGCCTGCCTCCCGGTAGGGGATCTTCCGTGGCTCGCGCCGACTGGCTCGGCCGAGGGCCATGAGGAGGAGGAGGGGCTTGTGGGGGGCGCGCTTCTCGCGCGCCTTCCAGACGGCGAGGCTCTTGATGCGGTCCAGGAACTCGTCGGCGGCTCGCTCTCGAGCGTTCATTCCAGTTCTCCTCTTACCTTCCCCATGTACAGAGGCCCGTGATGGAGAGCTAACAGCTCCTGGATGCGTAAGGAGCACCCGTCCGCAGCCCTACCATCACCGTCCCTACCCCTTCCTGCGCCACCGCTATTTCCCCTCCACGCTCGAGTTCTCGCACTCCGAGTTGAATGTCGAACGGAAACAGGGCAGGGTGCTTGAGTAGCTGCTCCCACGGAACGGCCTTTCCCCGTGTGTTCAACAGAACGGCGTGAAACAGGTTACGCGCTCCGTCACCCGCGATCAGCGGTCGCCTCGGCGCCGGTCGGTATTCGCCCTTCCCCGCCTCCGAAAGCACTCCCCACGCTACCATCGTGCGTACCACGTGCCGCGACGTCCGATGGACAGTCGACCGATCTCCCCATTTCTCCGCAATCCGCCGGCGGATCTGAGCGGCGGACACCGTATCCTGAAGCGCGAGCATCCGTCCGATGATATGCGCATGGGCATGGAAATAGGGATACGCCGCGAGCGTCATGGCCCAGTGCAGCGCAAGGCGAGCATCCGCATCGGACGAGGGGAAGAGCTCCGCGCAGGACGCGTTGAAACCCTCGAGCTCAGCCTCGGGTGAGCCCCATATACGTAGAATGACCCGGATGGTCTTGGGCCGAGCGGAACCACTTTCCGCAGGGTCGTTGGAGAGGCTTTGCAGAAAGCTGAGCAGGTCATCCCGTAGCTCATCGGGGGAAGCCCCGGCCGCCACCTTCGATGCGGCGAGATCGAGCCAACTGAGCTCCAGCCGCCGATCGAACCCGATCCACTTGTCTCGGCGACTCACGCGTGAATCCGGACTAGGGGAACAATGACTTCTTCCAACGAGATGCCTCCGTGACTAATGATCGTTTGGCCTTTGGTATCGAAGGCACTCTGACCGGTGCTGATCAGCGGAAGATACTCCGCGGGTAGCCCGGCACCCTTCCACGCCAGTGAGCTTGAGTACTGCTCGAGGATCGAGCGACGCACCGACTCGTCCGAGAACATGCGAGCCCGGGCACCGCGCCCTTCGCTGAGCGCCCCCTCATTTGGACGGCCCATTCCGACGCACTCGATATTTCCGTGATCCGCTGTGATCCAGATTTCGAAGTCTTGCTTCAACAGAAGACGCAACCCATCAGCTAACCAACCAGTTCGGCTCCAGTGATCCACCAGAGTCAGCAACGCGGGGGTGCCACCCACCGCACCATGTGACATTTCATCGATCGTGGAGACGGTCATGGCCAAGACTCTGCAGAGGGGGTGCTCTGCGGCCTCTCGCAGTCGACCGAGCGCGGCCTCGGGGGCCTCCGAGTGTCGCGGTGGGACAAACTGCGCGCTCGTAGAATCGAGACCATGCTCTATCCAGAAGCGTGACCAGTGCTCACGGTCCTTCTGCGTTGTCTTGATGGAGTTCGCGAACTCCCTGGGAGGCATCCCCGCGAAGAGCGCCTGGCGTGAGACGGGTGTGATCGTGGGGACCCACGCGAAAACAGATTGCTCGTCGATGTAAGTCCCCTCCGGCAGCACGAGTCCATCCCGTAGCGTTGCCCACTGATTCCACGCCATCCCGTCCATAACGAGCAACGCGATCTTGCTGCCAGACGCCCATCGGGCCCGTAGGAGCCCGAGAACCCTGTGGAGCATGATGGGCTTGGGGACCAGCTCCAATGCACCGTAGTCGCGGAGCATCCATCCGCGAAATGCTTGGTCGACCCGCTCCCACAAGGTGCCGAGCATATCCATGACGTCCCCAGACGCCTTCTCGGAGCGAAGTGTGAGCGCTGAGAAAGTGGCCCAGCGAGGGGCGAAGGCCAGCCATTCCTCGTAAGTCGCCTCGGCCGAGGGGATGGTGCTCGACAGCTCCGTGGCCAACGCGAGTGCGCGCACCCCCTCATCGGGTTTACTCTGCTCGACGATCCCCCAGCGGTACTCATCTGGCCACAGTTCGGGCGTGCCGTCCAACGCCACCGGCTCCAGCGCCCCTTCCAGAAACAGCGCTCCCATCCAGGTCCTCAGGACGGGATCATCGAACGGTATCAGGTCGGGGCTCGCACCGTAGCGCGCGACGCTCTCTCGCCCCTCGCCGATCGCGAGACGTTCGACGAAATCCGGCCACTGTTCTTGTAAAAATTCGAAAAACGCTGTCCTGTCCCGCACCATCCCGGCGAGCGGCCAGCGCACAGAAGGCTGCATCTCTTCGATTCGATCCACGACGTAGCTGGCGAGAGATCCTGGCAACTCACGGCGATGGATGTGTAGCCTACAGAGGGCGCTCAGGAACTCGGCCTTCCGATCGAACTTCTGAACTTCCACTCCGAAGAGTTCACGCAGGAGAAACTCGCGCGACGTGACCAAACCTCGTGGTTCACCCGCGGGATCATGCGCCATTGCTTCGTAGAGGGCGTCGAACCATACGGGCTCCAAATCCTCAAGGCTGGCCGGCGCGAGGCCGAGAAAGAGATCCGAGACGTTGAATCGGAACTCGCGCAAATACGCACGGGCGCGGCTAAGCATGTCGAACGGGAGGTACGCCGTGCCCTCCCTCCGGCAGGCGATGACCAAGCTCGGCGGTGTGCCGCCAATGTCGCAGACCGCCCGGATCTCATGCTCGTAGCGAATACGAAAGCCAAGTGGGTCGTCATACGCCCATGTGGTGAAGCCACGATCCTTTAGCGCCTCATGGATGATGGCGTCGGCCAATAGGCCCCTTGGGTCGGACACAACCGTCACCGGGAGGTCGGGCGCCGATCCAACGGGAAAGTGCCGAAGGATGCTCTCTCTCCAGTTCGAGGACCACACCGTGGGGGTCACGATGGCGTCACTCGCATCATGAGGAGTGGTTCTAGGACCGGAACCGGATTCCGGTTCACACGCGCGTCCGTCAACGCCTCGCGTCGGGCTGCCTCCAGGGAAGCGATCCTGGCCTTGCAGATATTGTGGATGGCGATGCGTTGCGCTGCTGCGATCCGAAGCCGAAACGTGTCATCAAGGCGATGTGACTCGGAACGGACGCGCGCCTGGTGGTCCGAGAAGATTTCTCGGAAAAGGCTCTCTCCATGGAACATGGCTTGGTCACGCGCGCGCTCGACCGCCGCTCCCGAATCGAAGGACGACTCCAGCGGCTTCGCCCTCCACGTCCGAGCGTCCTCATCTTGCAGGAGCCGATCCCAGATCACCCTCGCGGTGGGCCCCAGCGGCCTGCCGTCGTCCGTGACGAACAACGGTAGGAGACGTCGGTCTCGCTTGCTGCCAGGATTCAAGCCCACTTCCCACAGCGACCAAGTGCCGACGACCCCATCCGGAAGGTCGTCCATCTGGACCTCCCCCACCGGTCGCAGGGGGTGTAAGCCTGAGAGCTGGTCCACGATCTGTCGGACCGCCGGAGTTTCCATCGATAACACACGCCGCTGCTCTTCGCCGTCCCGGCACCGCCGGAAGGACACTCCTTGCAGGGTCTCACCGCGAGGCCATGTCAGCGTCCATCCGTCTTGATCGCGAACTGCCATCCCGTCCTCCTGCGAACGGACCCATTCTACCGTCATGCGCTCGGTCCACATGGGTAGCGCGTGCTGCTCGATCTCGCGCGCCTTGGCAGGTTCTGGGTCATCACCATCGCCGAAGATCGCGAGACCATCCTTCGCCTCCTGGACCCCTGCCCTGAGCTCCTCGAGAAACTCCTCAGTCATTGCCTCCGCCTGGCTCGGATCGCGAAGGGCATCGATGTACAGCTTGTCGAAATCGATGTCGCCCTGCTCCGAGTCCAGAACGTCCTCGAGTTTATCCACTCCGAATTCGTCGAGAATGACCTTCAGCTTCTCCTCGATGACGGCCTGCACGCGAAGCTCCACCGTCCCAGCCAGAGCCAGGTTGATCGCCCGGACACTCCTGCGCTGTCCGATACGATCGACCCGCCCGATCCGCTGCTCGAGACGCATTGGATTCCATGGCAAATCGAAGTTCACCACTAGGTGACAGAACTGGAGGTTGAGACCCTCGCCGCCCGCCTCGGTGGAGACGAGCACTCGGGCTTCGTCTCGAAAGACGGCGAGCGATCGGTCTCGTTCCTCCCCGGACATGGAGCCATTCAGGGTCGTGACGGAATACCCGCGGTCCGTAAGGAACTCCTCTAGCATTGCCTGCGTGGCCACGAACTCGGTGAAGACGAGGAACTTCGCTTCCGGGTCGCCGGCGTCCTGCTCCAACTCTCGCATCACTTCGAGCAGCGCCCGAGCCTTCACGTCCGGTCCACGGGCCTCACATCGGCGAGCGGCGGAAACCAGGAGCTCCACTTCCTTGCGCTCGTCCCTCAGTCCCTTCAAACGCAGGGTGAGCGCTTCCTCCAGAGCTTCGGGTGAGTCCCGGAGATCCCAGTCCGAAGCGATGTCCTCGGCGAAGAGCGACAGTTGGCCTTCAGGCAGTGCCAGATGCTCGAGGCGACGTTCGAGAGCCCAGCGGATGGCACGCGTGCTCGATGTCACTAGCCGCTGCATCAAAACCATGAGGAAACCGACTGCGGCCTGCTTCTCACGCACCGCCTGATTGTAGCCGTCCCGAACGTAGGCCGTCACCGCTTCATAGAGTGCCTGTTGTTCTTGGTGCTCCGTGGCCCACTCGATCGGTCGCAGGCGAACGTCGCGCTTCTGGAACAGCGGCTTCCCGTCGGTGGTGACGGCCCGCCGCTTCTCCGTGCGGATCACGTAAGGCAAGACCCGGTCACGTGTGATGGGAACGTCCGGGGGGAACACGTCGGTATCCAGCAGACTCATCAGCCGTTGGAACGCCTCACTCTTCCCCTGATGGGGCGTTCCGGAGAGTAGCAGGAGGTAGGGGGAAGCAGCGGCAAGTGCTTCGCCAAGCCGGTGCCTCGCCACCTGCGTGGTGGAGCCGGCGACGCGGTGAGCTTCGTCGATGATCACGAGGTCCCAGTCCGCTTCGACCAGCTGCTCAAACCGTTCACGGTTGAACCGTGCGAGCTGTTCTTGGCTCCATCCGCGCCGCCCGTCTACGGGTTTCACGGCATCCAGCGAGACCACCACCTGGTCGTGCATCTGCCAGATGTTCTGATGCTCGCCGTAACCCGTGACGCTGCGGATCGCCTTGAAGTCGGACGGCTGCACCAGTCGGAAGTCTTCCTCGAAATGCGTGGCCATCTCCCGGACCCACTGGCTGGTGAGCCCCGCGGGTGCGACCACCAGGGTACGCTCGACCAGTCCCCGGGTCTTCAGTTCCTTGAGAATGAGCCCGGCTTCGATGGTCTTCCCGAGTCCGACCTCGTCGGCGAGGAGGAAACGCACTTGGTCCCCCGCCATGGCTTTCGCCAGCGCCTGGACCTGGTGCGGCAGCGGCGTGACGAGGCCCTCGAGCGGTGCGACTAACTCCGTGCGGGCGAGGGTGTCGAGGATGCGCCCGGCGGCCGCTCGCCATGCTAGATCACACGCTCGAATCGGCGGGCGTGCCTCGTCCACGGATTGCAGCTGCGATACGTCGACCCATTGGGTGGTGGCCTGGTTCGGAATCCAGACCTGAGCCAGTTCCCGACCCCAGAGCCCCGACTTACCTAGGATTTGGCATGGATTCTCGCCGTGGAGGATCCCCCAGGACCCAATCGTCCACGCCTTGGGACCTTCCACCGTTACCCGCTCAGCCTAGCCGCATGAGAGCGACGTCGTAGTACATGAGCAGCTTCTCGTCTTCCTGGAGCACCGAGTCCGGGATCTTCTCTGCGATCGAGACGATGGTTTCGTAGTCGCTCTGGTCGTATGCGGCCTTGAATCCGGCCCGGACGGCTTCGGTGCGGAACTGCTTCAGCTTCTTTTTGCTCGCTTGATACGTCTCGAATTCTCGGAGGAGCGCTCGTTCCCGGAGCTTCTCGAGGTCCCCGGCCTTCCCCGGATCCGGGACGTACCACCGGGACTTGGCCTTCTCGACGAGGCCTGGGTCGTCCTTTTCCAAGCCACGAAGGGTCTTGTACTGGGTAGATAGATACGAGTGGATCTGAGAAGGAACAGGGCCGTCACCTTTGAAGAGCAGGAAGTTCTGCTCGAGGATCTCATGGAGCTCTACGGTCTGTTCATGCTTGGCCCAGGCCTGGAGTTCTTTCATGAACTGCGGTTGAAGGTCCTGGAACGATTGAGGCTTCTGCATGAGCTGCTGACGGACCCATTGAATGGCGCTGGCCTCATCGGAAACGAACAGCTCTAACTGCCGGAGCTTCTCGGCCCGGGCGCGCTTGCGGTCATACTCGGGTACCTGGTCTGGCAGGAAGTACATGCCGTCGCGTTCCGGGTAGCGCTGGTCTAGCCCTTCCAGGAATTCCTTCGAGTCCATAGGCACGCCCATGCCTCGCAGCACGTGGAACGCGATCATACGGTCGAGGAGCATCTGCGGACTCCGTTCTGCGACACGTTCGACTTCGTCGCCACGACCGACAAATATGGGCACATTGGACAGGTGTTCGGAAATGAACGCCCAGGCACCTTCTTGGGTGGCGTGCCCTAGCTTGAACGCTTTCTGGAGGTGCGCGGAAGGCTTGTAAGCTGAGATGATCAGATCTTGTTTGACCGAGACTCCAGCGGCTTGATTGAAGGAGTGCTGCTGTTTATCCAACGTTCGTACGTCGGCAGCGACGAACCCAGCAGTCCCCAACGCTTCCTGAATGGCCCGCCAAATCGAATTCTTTGAATTCGAGAACACCACGGTCATCCAACGTCCTGGCTTCAAGACCCGGTAGTATTCGTGAAAACAAGACTGCATCAGCCTCTGGTACTCGACCAAACCCTTGCCCTGCGATTCGCTTACAATCGCTTCCGGGCGTTGGTCAGTGAACACCTTGAGAAATGCTTCGTTAATGAAGTTCAATTCGGCGTACGCAAGGTTGTCACCAAACGGGGGGTCTGTGAACACGTAGTCGATGCTGGCATCGGGCAAAGGCAGGTGTGAACATGTGCCAGTATGCACCGTGGTGTGCGCTGGCGCGCTAGGAGTCGGCGAGAACGCCTTGGTCAAACGATCCAGCTTCCCGTCCAGGATATACCACGGACTACACTCCGCGTGCTGCGAAAGCACCCGCAGTCGCCCGGACATATACCGATTGACCTGCGAGAAGTGGGTAGGGGCATATCGCGACATAAGCGACATGCCCCATATGGCCTGCTCAACGAAGAAGTACAGCATATTCCGCACCCGGTGGTTCGGCCAGTTTTCCGCTCGGGACCAGATGGCGGCTACTGCGTGGCATGAGCGTGGGAGGAACAGATGGTTGACGTGCGTGAAGGCAGCAACGCCGGCCCGCCATTCGTCCCCCCAGGGTTCGCCCTCCGGTGCGTGCATCATCCGATCGTGCGGCATGCCGCCAGGTGAGGGGGCATCGTTAATGCGTTGAACTAATTTTCGATCTGCGGCGTCCAAGCTCTTGGTGTGTTTGGTCCCATCCACGGTGTACTCGATCATCACCGCTACTCTCTTCGGTGCAGTGAAGGAGGTGCCGCGGATCCCGTCATAGTGTTGAACCAGTCGCTGATCGAGCCTTCTCTTGCTCAACCTCGAATGGCACGAAGGGCAGGGGAAGGCTTCCTTTACCTTCTTCGTGGCCGGATCCAGCGCCTGTTCTAGGAACACGACTTCACTCGAACAATCAGGGCAGGTGAATACCTCGCTCCATACCGTATAGTTGATCCGACCAATGGACCCGTCTGCATGGCGGGTTTCGTACATCCATCCAAGCTCGTCCTCAACTTCGTCCAGGATCCGCTGCGCGGCCCCCGCGAACTCTTCTACATCGAACGGAATATTGTAGTTTGCTGCGATGAACGTCGCTGCCGGACCAAGATCTCCGAGGATCGCGCGGCGAGCACCCCACTCAGGGGCCGCGTGCCCCTCCTTCCGCCACTGGGCCTCCAGCTTCTTCTTGTATTCCTGTGGGGCGGTGCCGCACCATTGAGCCGCAACGCCTGTCATTCCCGATCCGGCAAAGCCGTCCAGCACAAGATCACCCGGCTCTGTGTAGTGCAGAATGGAGGGCACGATCGCGAGATGGGGGACCTTCGTGTGATAGCCATGCGCCCGGTAGAGCTGATCGGTTTTCCCCTCACTGACATCGACGGCAAATGGCTCGCGATGGTATCCTTCGATGGGGTCGAACGCCCGCCCATGATGGCGGACGAACTCTTCCAGGAAGGGATTCGGGCACGCCGTGAAGTACGGCGGATCCGAGAGGCGCAGAATGTCTTCATCCTCGGCCTTCGGGAACCCGGGCGTCGCCCGAAACTCCGGATCCTTCAGCTTCTCGGCCAGGAGCTCCAGGTAGTGTTCTCGGCGTGCTTCGTCGCTGGGGAACGTTTGGCCCATCTTTGACAGTTCGGATTTTCAAGTAGCTCTGTGCCAATGAGTTATGGGCGTGCAGAAGGGCGTTGGCACTACGTGTTACAATCGGATGGGTGGGGGGAGGGCGGGGGCTACTCGGCCGTGCTCCCGCCCTCGTC
>JBGTMU010000346.1:0-1842 GCA_041743405.1 Longimicrobiales bacterium
CGGCGAACGCCCCCGACTCGGTGTTCTCGGCGTCCAGGGCGATGACCCATCTGGTGGAGCTGGCCCGCGCCCCGCGCCCCCTCGGTTCTCCGGAGCATCTGAGAGCCCGGGGCTGGCTGGAGAACCGGCTGCGGGAGCTGGATCTCGATCCCACGATTCATGAGACGGTTTCCCTCCGCCAGGGGCCCCGCGGGGCAGTGAGCTTCCACCTCCGGAACGTGCTTGCGCGCATCCCGGGGACGGACCCCACCGGTGCGGTGCTCCTCCTCACGCATTATGACGGGGTGCCCCACTCCCCGGCCGCTGGCGACGATGGCACGGGGGTGGTCACCACCCTCGAGGTGCTCCGGGCGCTCCAGTCATACGGGCCGCTCAGGAACGATCTCATCATCCTCGTCACCGACGGCGAGGAACTGGGGCTCCTCGGCGCGCGCGCCTTCGTGGATGAGCACCCCTGGATGGATGATGTATCGCTCGTGGTGAACCTCGAGATGCGGGGGGGAAGCGGCCCCGCGATCCTCTTCGAGACCGGGGTCGACAACGGGTGGGTGATCGAACGGGTGAAGGCGGCGGACCCCAGCCCCTACGCGCCCTCGATTGCCACCGACATCTACCGGCGCCTCCCGAACGACACCGACTTTACCCCCTTCCGCCAGCGCGGGGTGCAGGGGGTGAACCTCGCGGCGATCGGCGACGGGTGGGTCTATCACACGCCGGACGATGCCCCCGCGAACATTTCCGAGGCGACGCTGCAGCACATGGGGATGCGCGCCCTGGCTCTGGTACGGGAGTTCGGGAACGCGGATCTCTCGAGCCCCGGGGCGCCGGATCAGGCCACACAGTACCTCCCGGGGATAGGGCTCCTGAGCTGGCCGGTCGCCTGGTCGCCGGCGATCGGCTTCGCCCTCCTCCTCCTCTGGCTGGTCGCGGCCGTGCCCTCCTTTCAGCGGGGGGGGCGGTCGGGGGTGGGGCTCATCCTCGGGATTGGAGGGTCGCTTCTCGTGGGGGCGGTGGGGTACGGGGGGGGCGAGGCTCTCCTCCTCTGGATTCCCCGCTTCCACCCCGAGTTCGATTACCTCCTTCCGGTGGTCTACGGGGAAGGATGGTATCTGCTGGCGCTCGCGTTCGCCGTCCTTGCCGGCACGCTCGCCTTCCTCCTCGGGGTGCGACGGGCCGAAGGGGTTCTTCCGATCTTCTCCGGCGCGATGCTGCTTCCGATGATGGCGGCGGTGGCCGCTTCATTCGTGGCTCCACTCGCGGCGCCCTTCCTGCAGGTGGCGGTGGGTGCGGGGCTCGTGGCACTCCTCATCCGGGCGCTTTCTCCCCTTCCTCTGCGGGAGTCAGGAGTGGGTCGGTGGGTTACGCTCGCCCTGGTGCTCGTTCCGGCGCTCGTGTCGATCGGGGCCTTTGTCCCGGTGACGGAGCTGATCCTCGACGGGGTGAGCTTCCGGATGGCCGGGGCGATAGGCGTGATTCTCGCGATCTCCATGATCACCCTTCTTCCAGCCCTCGAACCGCTAGGGTATCCGAACCGGCTCTGGGCGCCGGGCGCGGCCCTTCTCCTCGGCGTCCTCTGCGTGCTCGGGGGAATGCGACTGGGGGGCGCTTCGGAGGACCGCCCGCTTCTCTCCACCATGATCCACTTCCACGATCACGAGTCGGGTGAGGCGTACCTCGCCACGCGCACCGACACCGGGATGGAGTGGGCCACGGTGGTGACGGGCTTCGAATGGGAACCGGACGGGGAGCGGGTGGCCGGCGAAGCCCTCGCGGCCTACCCGGTGCCGCTCGAGACCCCGATCGGCGACCTGCGCGCGGGTTCCGCGCCGGGGGAGGTTCGCC
>JBGTMU010000347.1:0-19875 GCA_041743405.1 Longimicrobiales bacterium
GGGGCGCGGGCCCCAGCGCGCGGGTGCGCGCCTCGATCCGGTGGGGGTGGCCGCGTCGGCGAGAATCGGAGGTGCCGGGGGGAGCATCACCTCCGGACCCGATCCGGCTCGACTTCAGACCAATCGCGGCGAAGCTCGCCAGCAGATGCCTGTCACTGCGGAGGACGAGCCGGGGCGCAACGATCCCTGCCCCTGCGGGAGCGGGAAGAAGTACAAGAAGTGCCACGGGGCGGCATAGTCGGCTGAAATGAAGCAGGGGGCGCTCTCAACCGGGGCGCCCCCTGCCTCCTGCAACAGCCTCCTGGAGGAGGCGCCCCCGGGGTTCCCTACCGGACCCGCTCCGTCCGTACCTGGACCCCGTCCGACATCTGGATTTCCCACTCGCGCCCGATCCCCTCGGGGAGCTGAATGCTTCCGCCGCTGGCGAAGGCGCGGATGAGCCCCGACTCGTCCCGGATGATGGCCATCGGGTAGCGGGCCCCATCCCACCGGAGTTCGGCTCGAGACGACACGTCACCCGGAGCGAGCGACGGCGCCTGACTGGGCCCGGGCTCGCCCGTCTCGCGCGTAAGCCGCGCTTCCCCGAAGGGCGTGACAAGCACGATCTCGTGGAGGAGGGCATCCTGCGCGGGGGAAATTGGCAGGAAGTGCGCGAACTGACGGAGCGAGGGGTCGGCGGCGTGGTCCAGTGCACTACCCTCGACGCCCACTCTGAAGATTTCCCCTCCGGCTTCATCCAGTCCGATCACCTGAGCGTCTGCCCGGGCGGGAACGACTGATGGGAGGGTCTCGGCCCGGAAGGCCGGGTTGAGGGTCGCTCCTCCGGAGTCCCACTCGCCCCAGAGGAGGATGCCATGCCGTGGACCGGACAGGGGGCCGGATGAGGCCGCCAATCCCGGAGCGCCGATGGGGCTGGCCTCCCGGAAGTTCCGGACCCCGGCGAAGGTGTAGTCGCTGATCCACCGGGGTGCGCAGTAGGCCATGAGGTCTCTGGCGTCGTTCGGAGCCACGAAGCGGTTGTCACGAAAGTCGTACCCGAGTGCCCCCAGCGTGGCGGTCGCATAGGGGAAGAAGATGTCCACGCCGCTGGGGTTTCCGCAGGGGGCGTGGCTCCGCCCGAGGTTGTGCCCGAATTCGTGAGCGACGGTGAAGGATGCGCCAGCGAGCTCGTCGTGGGAGAGCGCCGAACGAAATGCGCTGTTCGGAGACTGCGGAACATAGCCGAGCCCCGCCGGTCCAGCACTCACGACCCGATGCAGAATTCCGTGATAGTAGCGGTCCGGAGCCTCCACCACGCGAAGGGCCTGGATCTGACTCAGGATCTTCGACCACCCGCTCTGTGCGTCACCCCCCGTCATGGGGCCTTCGTCCGTGATCAGGGTCGCGCGGATCTGGACATCCACCTGGCCGATGGGGAACATCCGGAGGGTCTGGTCCATGAACTGGTCGACATTGGAAGCGTTGATTCGGCCCGTCGAATTGAGCTGCGTGGAGTTCACCGGGATGAAGGTGACCCTGAACGGGGGAAGCTCCCGGACATCGAGCGGGTGTGCTTCGGCAGGGGCGGGGAAGATCAGTTCGCTGCGATCCGGAACCTCCACCTCCCCGGCGGGATCGATCTCGACCCTGACCGATAGCCCGGGCTGCATGACGTCGGCCGAAACGGGAAGGTTCCAGGTGATATTGGGGTTGAGACCATCGGTTTCGATCGGAACGCCGGGCGCTGCCATCGACACGACCTCGCTCAGGACGGCACTGCCCCGGAGGAAGAGTGTGATGCGCGCGCGCGGAGCGGCGGTATTCTGCATGTTGGCCCGTCCGATCGCCCGGATGACACCGGCCCGATTCGCGACGCCGGGGATGTCGCCCGCTGCCGTCTGATTCCCCTGGTTGATCTGGACGCGGTCCACCGTGAGCGCGAGCCGGAGCTCACCGTTGGCCTGCAGGGTAAGACCGGACGCCCCGCTGACCCGCACAAGGAGCCGGTTTCCGCCAGGGACGCTTCCCAGCCGCCATCCCTCGACCCTTGCAACTCCGGCCGAGTTCGTGAGGGTGGAGGTGGGGGAAATCGACCCACCTCCCTCCAGGATTTCGAACCGCACCAGGGCTCCTGCGACGGGAGTGCCGTCTTCGCGGGTGACCCGGACTTCGGGTACGGTGGGGAGTGGATATCCGGCGGCACCCACGGCGGCAGGGGGGGTGACCAGAGTCATGAGGCGGAGTTCACCGGCCTCGGCTTCGGCCACGACGGAGAGGGGAGCGACCCCCTCGACCCGGACCTCGAGTTCGTTCACACCGGGCTCCGGCCCGAGGCGCCAGCTCTGGAGCGCCGCGATCCCGCTCGCATTGCTCAGGATGCTCCCGTCCGAGACCGAGCCTCCCCCCTTGACCACCACGAAGGACACCGGAACGTCGGTAACCGGGTTCCGATAGGGGTCCTCCACCCGCACCGCAGGGGGAAAGTCGACCTCCTGCCCCGGTGCGGCCACCTGCCCCGCACCAGCCAGGAGGACGATCGCGGCGGGGGGGGCGGTGACCGTCTGGATGCGGATTTCACGGGTGGCCTGGATCCCGAACCCGTATGTCAGCCGGATCCCTTCCTCCCCCGGCGCCGTACCCATTGTCCACCGCTGCAGGAACCACACCCCGTCCGCCCCCGACCGGTTGGAGGTCGCCAGGATCGAGCCGTCGCCCACGATGATCTGGGCCGAGACGGGAACGTCCGGAACCGGGTTCTCGAAGCGGTCCCGGAACTCCAGCCCGATCTTCCGATTCAGAACGGTTCCAACGGTGACCTGTCCTCCTGACAGATCGATCAGCTCGAAGGAGGTGGGGGCTCCCGGGACGGCCGTGGCCTGAAACCGCTGCGGAGGGAGATTTTCGATCCGAGCCTCGACCGCCTGGGGGCCCGGAGCGGTTCCGAGTACCCACCGGCTGGCGTTCGCGATTCCGCGTTCATCCGAGATGACCTCGGTGGGGGTAATCGTACCTCCACCCTGGACCACCTCGAACTGAACCCGGATCCCCGGCCGTGGACTTCCGGAGGCATCCCGGACGAGCACCTGGGGGGCTCGGCCGATGTCCTCCCCGGCCGCCCCGGATGGAGGGGGAAGCCGGGTGATCTCCATCCCCGCAGGAGGAGGGAAGAGGACCGGATCGGCATCGCACGATGCAATTCCAAGCGCGAGCAGGAAGGGGACAACGCTGAATACGCGGCGTGCCCCGGCGGTGCTGAGGATGGTGTTCAAAGGGTTCTTCCTCATGATTGTTGGCATTCCAGTGTCACAGCCCGAGGCCGATTGCAAGCCGGATTCCACTTACCGAGATGGCGGATCCGATCTCTTCACCGCCGCCCCCGAAGGAGCCCGTCCAGCCGAGGAGGCTAACGGCCACCCTCACCGGTCCCGCCGGGATTCTCCCTGACAGACCTCCCGTGAACACCGTCGTGCTCCGTTTGGGTCCCGATTCCAATGTCTCCCGGTAGCTCCCGGCGCCCGCCGTGACATAGAGATCCGACCGCCCCCGGTCCACGATCCTGAAAGCCGGCCCGATCCCGATGAGGAGCGAGTCGAAGTCGTTCCCGCTCCCCAGGAAGCCGGTCGCGAAGAGGCCGGCCCGCCAGTAGGTGACACCGGCTTCCCCTCCGTAGAACAGGTGCATTTCATCGCCGGTCAGGGCTCCGGCCAGGACTGCCGCTCGGGCCCCGGGCGAAAGGGGTTGCGCCTCCAGGTGCACCGGGCCCAGCCAGAAACCCGTTGCGAGGCAGGCAAGAGAAAGAGCGAAACGTCGCTGCATGAGAGTGTCGTGTGAGGAGGGATGGGGATTACCGAACCCCACATGATACGTCGCTGACAGGGTGATACGATACTCCGCCATGCATCGTTCCCCCTTCGATCCAGTCTCGGTGCGGGAGCTTCCCCCCGCCCACCGCCCCCGCGAACGGCTGCGTTCGGTCGGCGTGCGCGCGCTCTCACTCAGGGAGCTGCTTGCCCTGGTCATCGGATCCGGGCGATCTGACGGTTCGGTGCTCGTCCTCGCGGATCGCGTCCTCGCCCGGACCGGGGGGAAGATCCGGGGGCTTGCCGTCGCATCACCCGCCGACCTGATGCAGGCGCCGGGTGTCGGCGAGGCCACGGCGGGTCGCCTCCTGGCCGCCCTCGAACTGGGACGAAGAGCGGCCGAGGAATCCCTCCCCGATCGCCCGCGAATCCGCGGGCCCGAAGATGCGTTTCGGCTCATGGCCCCACGTCTCCGCGACCTCGAGCACGAGGAGTTCCACGCGCTCATTCTGAACACGCAGCACCGGGTTCTGCGCGACGTCCTCGTGACCCGGGGGATTCTGGATGCCTCACTCATCCACCCGCGCGAGGTGTTTCGGCCCGCGATCCAGGAGAACGCGGCAGCCGTCCTCCTCGTGCACAATCACCCATCCGGCGATCCCTCTCCTTCCCCCGAAGACCGGGCGGTGACCCGACAGATGCGCGAAGCCGGTCGCGCGATCGGGATCCGGGTCCTTGATCATATCGTGATCGGCGACGGGAGGTGGGCCACCGCAGAGTAGGCACGGCGCTTCAGCGCCCGCAGAGCTGGGTGGACGGGAGTCACGGGCACGCGCCACGCTGACCGAGGGTAGTATATTGTTCTCATGGCGCTTCCGACCTCTCCATCCGCCCCGACCCCCACGATCCGGGGACTCCCGCGCCCGCTCGCGCGGGAGCTGGAGGCGTACGTCGACCGGCTCGATGTCGCGAAGATCGTCGCGGCCTACGAGCTGGCCGAAGAGGCGCATCATGGCCAGGTCCGGGCCAGTGGCGAAAGCTACGTCACCCATTCCGTGGAAGTGGCCACGATTCTCGGCCAGTTCAAGCTCGACACCGCCTCGATTGTGGCGGGGCTCATCCATGACGTGGTCGAGGACACCCAGTTCACCCTCGCGGATCTGGAGGCGCGCTTCGGGCCGGAGGTGGCCACGATCGTGGACGGGGTCACGAAGATCGGGAAGGTGGAGTTCCGGTCCCATACCGAGCGCCAGGCGGAAAACTATCGCAAGCTCCTGCTCTCCATGGCCGAAGATGCGCGCGTGATCGTGATCAAGCTCGCGGACCGCCTTCACAACATGAGGACGCTGGAGCACCTCCCCCGCGAAAAGCAGCAGCGGATCGCCGAGGAGACGATGGAGATCTACGCTCCCCTCGCGCACCGTCTCGGGATGGCTCAGACGAAGTGGGAGCTGGAAGACCTCTCCTTCAAGTTCCTCGACCCGAAGGAGTACGAGGACCTGCGGCAGCTCGTGCAGCAGCGGCGCCGGGAGCGCGAGCGGCAGGTGCTCGAAATGCAGCACCCCCTCGAGAAGCTCCTGATCGATGCGGCCATCCCCGCCGAGGTCACGGGCCGCCCGAAGCACCTCTGGTCGATCCATCGCAAGCTCGAGAAGCAGGGGAAGAGCTACGATGAGATCTACGATCTGATGGCGATCCGCGTGATCACCGATTCGGTTCAGCACTGCTACGCCGCACTGGGGCTCATCCACTCCCGCTGGACCCCGATCCAGTCGCGGTTCCACGACTATATCGCGACACCCAAATCGAACATGTACCGTTCGATTCACACCACGGTCTTCGGGCCGGGGGGGCGGCGTTACGAAGTCCAGATCCGGACCGAGGAGATGCACCGGACCGCCGAGTATGGAATCGCGGCCCACTGGCGCTACAAGGAAGGGGAGGGGAAGAGCGACGAGACGGACGAGGCGCTCTCCTGGTTCCGGCAGGTCCTGGAGTGGCAACAGGATGCCTCGGAGCCGGAGGAGTTCATGGAGTTTCTCCGGATGGATCTGTTTCTGGGGGAGATCTTCGTGTTCACCCCGAAGGGGGAGGTGAAACAGCTCCCGGTGGGCGCGACACCGATCGACTTCGCCTTCTCGGTGCACACGGAAGTCGGGTTCCACTGCGCGGGCGCGAAGGTGAATGGGCGCATCGCACCTCTCTCCCGGGAGCTCCACAACGGAGATACGGTCGAGATTCTGACGGCCCAGAAACAGAGCCCATCGCGCGACTGGCTGGCCTTCGTCAAGACATCCCGGGCACGCCAGCGCATCCGCGGATGGATTCGGGACCAGGAGCACGAGCAGTCGGTCCGGCTCGGCCGGGATCTGCTCGAACGGGAGCTGAAGAGGCTTCGCGTGACGCTCCCCGCGGAGGCCGCTCTCGTGAAGGCGGCGGAGGCGCTCGGGTACCACCGCTGGGAAGAGGTCTCTGCCGCGCTCGGCCGCGGGGACGTCGGGCCAGCCGCGGTGATCCGCCAACTCTTTCCCGAGAAGGAGATCGCGGATGCACGCCGGGCGGCCACTTCCCCCCTGCAGCGCCTGGCCCGGAAGCTGCTCCCGGCGGAGAAGGGGGTCCGCATCCAGGGGCTGGACAACTTGATGGTACGCTATTCCCAGTGCTGCCAGCCCGTACCGGGGGATGACGTGATCGGGTACATCACCGTGGGCCGGGGGATCTCGATCCACCGCCTGGACTGTCCGAACGTCCTGAACCTCTCCGAGGACCCCGACCGAAGAGTGGAGATCGAGTGGGGGGCGGAGGAAGGGGATCGTTTCATGGTCCGCCTCTTCACGCGAGGGACCGACCGGCGCGGACTCCTCTCCGATATCGCGAAGGCGATCACCGACACCGGGACCAATATCCAGCATGCGGATATCCGCTCCGTGGACCAGGGGATGGAGGGAGAATTCGCCGTGGAAGTGCGCGATCTTCCGCACCTGAAGAAGGTGATGAAGGGGGTCGGACAGGTGAAGGGTGTGCTCTCCGTGGAGCGGCGTGAGATGGTCGGAGAGTCCGACCTCTTCACGGGAGGGCGGGGGTGAAGGGGAACGCCTCGATCTTCGGGGTCATGGTCCATGCCTGAATTCGAGGTCGTGGCCCCCTACACCCCGAAGGGCGATCAGCCGAACGCCATCCGGGAGCTCACGGATGGGCTCCGGCGCGGGGATCGCTTCCAGACTCTCCTGGGTGCCACGGGAACGGGGAAGACCCTCACGATGGCTCACGTCATCGCGAATCACGGGCAGCCCACCCTCGTCATGTCGCACAACAAGACCCTCGCAGCCCAGCTTTACGGGGAACTCAAACAGCTCTTTCCGCGGAATGCCGTCGAGTACTTCGTCTCGTACTACGACTACTACCAGCCGGAAGCGTACATTCCCGCGACCGACACCTATATCGAGAAGGACTCCTCGATCAACGAGGACATCGATCGGCTCCGACTTCGCGCGACTTCCTCCCTGTTCGAGCGAAGCGATGTGGTGGTGGTAGCGTCCGTCTCCTGCATCTACGGGCTCGGAAACCCGAAGGAGTATCGGGCCCTCATGTTCGAGGTCTCGGTGGGCGAGGAGATGCGGCGGAATTCGCTCTTGAAGGCGCTGGTCGACATCCAGTACCGCCGCAACGACATCGCCTTCGAACGGGGCACCTTCCGGGTACGGGGCGACACGGTGGAAGTCCTCCCCGCCTACGAGGAGCAGGCCATCCGGATCGAGTTCTGGGGGGACGAGATCGAGCGCATCACCCGGTTCGATCCGTTGACCGGTGAACTCATCGCCTCGCTCGAGCGGACGGCGATCTACCCGGCCTCGCACTATGTGATGCGAAAGGAAACCATCGCGGAGGCGGTTCCTCTCATTCGCGAGGAGATGAAGGCGCAGGTGGCCCATTTCCGCGAACACGGGCGGCTGCTCGAAGCCCAGCGGATCGAGTCCCGCACCAATTTCGATATCGAGATGATGCTCGAGATCGGGACCTGCCCGGGCATCGAGAACTATTCCCGCTTCATGGCGGGCCGGGATGAGGGCGAGCGCCCCTCCTGCCTTCTGGACTACTTCCCCGAGGGATTCCTCACTCTCGTGGATGAGTCGCATCAATCCCTTCCTCAGATCCGGGGAATGTATCGCGGAGACCGCGCCCGCAAGCTGACCCTGGTGGATCATGGCTTCCGCCTCCCATCGGCCCTCGACAACCGACCCCTCCAGGCCGAGGAGTGGGAGTCGATTCTCCACCAGGCCGTGTTCGTCTCGGCCACCCCCGCCGATCGTGAACTCGAGCTCTCGAAGGGAGTGGTCGTGGAACAGATCATCCGCCCCACGGGCCTCGTGGATCCGGTCGTGGAGGTGCGTCCGGTGAGCGGCCAGGTGGACGACCTGCTCGCCGAGATCCGGACGCGGGAGGCGCGCGGAGAGCGCGTGCTGGTCACGACGCTCACGAAGCGGATGGCCGAAGACCTTTCAGAGTACTTCCAGGGAGTCGGAGTCCGCGTGCGCTACATGCACGCCGACATCGACACGATCGAGCGGATGGAGATCCTGCGCGGGCTCCGTCTCGGGAAGTTCGACGTACTCGTCGGAATCAACCTCCTGCGTGAGGGGCTGGATCTCCCCGAAGTCTCGCTCGTGGCGATCCTGGACGCCGACAAGGAGGGGTTCCTCCGCAACGCCCGATCCCTCATCCAGACGATCGGGCGCGCGGCACGCAATGTAGAGGGGAAGGCGATTCTCTATGCGGATCGCATGACCGACTCCATGCGGCAGTGCATCGAGGAAACCGACCGGCGGCGCGAGATCCAGGAGGCGCACAACATCGAGCATGGGATCACCCCCGAGACCATCCGGAAGAGCATCGAGGAGATCGAGTTCTCGACGCGGGTCGCGGATGCACGGGAGCGTCCCGTACTTTCCCGCGTTGCGGAAACGATGTCCACGTACCAGCAGGAGGTGAACCTTGAGGAGCTGGTCAAAGCTCTGGAGGGCGAAATGGCGGAGGCTTCGAAAGCGCTGGACTTCGAAAGAGCAGCTCTCCTCAGGGACGAGATCTTCGAGGTGAAGACCCGGTTGAAGAAGGGCACCGCTGGAGCGGGAGGAAAGTGATCCTCACGGAAAAGGAACTGACCCGCTGGGGGCGGGAGATAGGAAGTCAGGTCGATGCGCCGATCTTCATCGGTCTCCGGGGACAGCTCGGAGCGGGGAAGTCCGTGCTCGCACGAGCCATCGCCCGGGGCGCCGGAGTGGAGGGGGCCATGCCGTCTCCCACCTTCAATCTCGTATTCCGCTACCCTGCCCTCGAAGGTGTGGAGGTCGTGCATCTGGATCTGTATCGCCTTCGCGAAACGGACGAACTCTGGGAGCTCGGATGGGAAGATCTGGGTCAGGGGTTCGACATCGTGCTGGTGGAATGGCCGGAGAGGGCGGGAGAATTCCTCCCGGAAGATCGGTGGGATGTCCACCTGACCGCTCCGGAGCCCGGTTCCCCCCTTCGGAACGTTCAGGTGCATCGGATCGGGAATCCGCCTCACCTCCCCGGGTTCCCGGTGCGGCTGGAGCCGGGGCCGTGAGTGAGGGCCCTCTCCTTCTTGCGCTCGACACTTCGACGCCGGTAGGGAGTGTCGCGGTGGGACGCGGCACCCGGGTCCTCGCCGAGGCGGTTCTCCCGAACGGACGGGAGCACGCGGTCCGTCTGATTCCGGCCATCCAGTCCGTGCTCGCCGAGGCCGGTGTCGAGCGCCAGGAGGTCGATGGCGTCATCGTCGGAAAGGGCCCCGGTTCCTTCACCGGAGTCCGGATCGCTGCCGCCACCGCGCGAGGCGTGGCACGGGGACTCGGGCGTGGGGAAGGGAGGCCACTCTGGGCCTGGTCCTCTCTGGCCGCCGCCGCCGCCTCGGATCTCTGGGGTGCTGAGGCCTATGCTCCCGGTGTGCCCCGCCTCGTCCTCTTCGACGCACGGGGCGATCGGGTCTATGCCGGCGCCTGGCGGTTCGGCCCCGGCGGGATGGAAACCCTTCTCGCCCCGAGGGCGACGACGGTGGTGGAGATTCTGGACCTCGAGCTCCCGGAAAATACGGTCCTGGCAGGGGACGGTGCGTCCCGTCACCGGGAGCGCCTCGAAGCGGGGGGGTGCACGGTCACGGATGGGGTCGATGCCGGGAGCGGCCGGCATCCGGGGCTTGGGTGGCCTTCCGGCCGAGGACTCCTCAGAGTTCACGCGGCTCAGCCCGCGAGCGCCCCGTTCAGGCCCGAGGATCGATGGGAACCGGAATACCTCCGTTCCTCCTCGGCCCAGCGACCCCGGGTGAAAAGGTGAGAACTTCCACCTGCGATTCGGGTTCGACGGACGCCCGAACGGTTTCGGAGCGGCCCGGACGGGCCGCACAGACGTCAGGAGGAGAGGGCGCGTTCGCCGTTCGGGACGCGACGGCGAATGATCTGGCCGGAATCCTGGCGGTGGAGCAGGCCTCCTTCACGACTCCCTGGAGCCGAGCGGCCTTCATCGAGCTTCTGATCCGCGAGCGGGCCCTGGTCCTCGTCGCCGAGAGTGGGGGAGCGATCGTCGGGCATGGCGTTGCGTGGTGGGTGATGGAAGAGGCGGAGGTCGCGAACGTCGCCGTCGCTCCGGACGCCCGGGGACTGGGCGTCGGAGGGGCGCTGCTCGATCTCCTCCTCACGCGGGCCAGGACCGCAGGTGCTCGAACGGCCTTCCTCGAGGTCCGGACTTCAAACGAGGCCGCACTGCGGCTTTACCGTTCGCGGGGCTTCGAAGGCGTGGCAGTACGGCGGGACTACTATACTCTTCCGAAGGAAGATGCGGAGGTCATGCGCCTCGACTTCCCCGATGAAGCTCACCCCCAGGTACCGGAGGCTGGATGACGGACCTTCCCCTCTTCCGGGGCCGCAGGCTCCGGCGAACCGAATCGATCCGCTCTCTCGTGCGAGAAACCCGCCTCACACCCGAGCGTCTCATCCTTCCCCTCTTCGTAGTCCCGGGTGAGGGCGTTCGCGATCCCGTGCCCTCGATGCCGGGCGTCACGAGACTCTCGGTGGATGAGCTGGTGAAAGATGCCGGGGAGGTCGCGGGCCTCGGCCTCGGAGGGGTGATCCTCTTCGGAGTTCCGGAAGTGAAGGACCGGACTGGAAGTGAGGCCTGGAGCGAGGAGGGGATCGTCCAGCGCGCCCTGAGGGCCCTCAAACGGGAGGTGCCCCGGCTCCTCGTGGCCACCGATGTCTGCCTCTGCGAGTACACCTCCCACGGACATTGCGGCGTCCTGGAGGATGGAGAAGTCCGGAACGATCCGACGCTGGAGCTGCTGGCCCGCACCGCTGTCAGCCATGCGAGGGCGGGCGCAGACATTCTCGCCCCTTCGGACATGATGGATGGACGGGTGGGAGCCCTCCGCCGCGCGCTGGATCTGGCGGGGCGGGTCGAACTCCCGATCATGAGCTATGCCGCGAAGTATGCCTCCGCGTTCTACGGTCCCTTCCGGGATGCCGCCGACTCCGCCCCCGTCGAGGGAGACCGGCGCGGGTATCAGATGGACCCCGCGAATGTGGGCGAGGCGCTCCGCGAGGTTCGAGCCGACATCGAGGAAGGGGCCGACATCGTGATGGTGAAGCCCGCGCTGGCCTACCTCGATGTGATCCGCCGGGTGAAGGACGAAACCGGGTGGCCGGTAGCCGCCTATCACGTGTCCGGGGAATACGCCGCCGTGATGGCTGCAGCCGACCGCGGCTGGCTCGACGGGGAGAGAGCCATGCGCGAGGTTCTGACCTCCATCCACCGCGCGGGCGCCGATCTGATCCTCACGTACTGGGCACGCGAGTTTGCCCGGCGAAGCTGAGCAGGATGGCTGGAGAACCCGCCCCGTCTCCCGCCCGCAGCTTCTCCGGAGAACCCCTCAAACGGAATCATTTGACGTCGAGTCCATTGACCGGACTCGTCCCTCCTCCCTATCTTCGAATCTGACAGCCACTTGCCCGCTGGCAGGCGTTCCGTGATCCCGCAAAAAGGAGCCGTCACCATGCGACGGACGGCCTTGATCCTCATCCTCCTCTCCCTCCCGGCCCTGGCCATGGCACAGCAGCCGGGGGCCACCCACACCGTTCGGGCTGGAGAGACACTGGGTGACATCGCACGCACGTACCTGGGTTCGTCCGCAGCATGGACACGGATCTTCGAGGCGAACCGGAACCAGATTTCCGATCCGGATCGAATCGTCCCCGGAATGGTCCTGGTGATTCCGGGGGGGCAGGCTGGGGGGGCTGCGACGGTCCTGGGATTCAGCCAGGATGGCCGCTTCCTCCAGTCCGTGACGGATCGCCGGGACCTCGTGGAAGAGCGGGCATTCACGCCGAATCCCGCCCCCGAGCCACAACGCGAACGCACGATCTTCTTCGATTCCCGCAATCCCGAGGATTTCCTCCCCGCGGTCTACTTCACGCCGGTCGAGGAGGTCTCCGCGGTTCCCCAGCCGATTTTCGAGAGTGCCGCCTGGATCGACGACGGCCAGCCGCCCCTGGGCGAAGTAATCGGGCTCGCAGGGGATCAACCGGTCACGGGCCCCCGCACCACGATTCACCCGTATGACGACGTGCGGGTCGTCTTCGACCTTCCGGGGACCCCGGCGGTCGGCGAACGCTTCCTCGTTTACCGGGTCCGGCAGGAGCTGGAGGGAGTGGGCAGGATCCTCTCGCCCACCGGTGTGGTCGAAGTCCTGCGCTCGGACGCAGCCGGGGTCATCGCCCGCGTCGTGCGCGAATTTGATCGAATGCAGCCCGGGCAGTTCGTTCGGCGCATCCCCTCATTCCCTCTGGAGCCCGGCGTTCACCCCGAAGATTCCCGGGAGACCCTCTCCGCGTCGCTCCTGGCGTTCCGCGACCGGAAGGAGCTCCACCTCCCGGGTGACCTCGCCTTCATCGACCGCGGTGCGGGGAGCGGGATCACCGTTGGAGACGAGTTCTCCGCGTGGGAGGGAATGGGCGACGGATGGTCCGGGAAAGAGGTCGCCCGCTTCCAGGTGGTCGGAGTGAGAGCGGGAACAGCCACCGTCCGGATCCTCGAGATCGAGTCCCGGAGCGATCTCGTCCCCGGATTGCGGCTTCATCTGGACCGCAGGATGCCGTAGGTTGTCCGGGTGATCCATCACCTGGCACTCGGCATCTATCTCATCGCCTTCGCCCTCTGGGTAGGGGTGCTCCTTCGCGGCTCCCGTGGCCGGGCCGTCTTCTTCGCCTCCGCGACCGGTGCGGTGGCAGTGGGGGTGCATGCGGCCGCCCTTCTGGGCTTCCATCGGGAGTACGGCGAACTCCCCCTTGTCGGTCCGGGTGCCGCCCTGTCCTCCCTTGCCTTCGTGGGGGGGCTCGCCCTCCTTGTCACGCTCCCTCTTCGCGAAGCCGCACGGGTCGCAATCGTCCTGCTCCCGTTTATCATCGTGCTCATGGGGGTAGCTCTGGGGGTCGGTATCGAACCCTCGCCCCTGATTCTCGAGTTCCGGGGGACAGGGTTCGTGCTGCACGTCGCATTCGCATTCCTGGGCTACCAGGGATTCACCCTCGCAGCCGCGGCGGGACTCCTCTACCTGGTGCAGCACCACGAGATCAAGTCGAAGCGGCTGGGACGCTTCTTCCACTACATCCCACCCCTCGCCACCCTGGATAAGTTGGGGCGCGTCGGCGGCCTGGTCGGATTCGCCTCCCTCTCGCTCGCCCTCGGATTCGGGGCAGCATGGGTCCTACAGCATCCCGGCGTCATCGCTCTCACGGACCCGAAGGTGGTGTGGGCTATCGGGAGCTGGATGGTCTTTCTCCTCTCGCTCGCGGCCCGGGTCGGGCGCGATGGGAGCGGGTACCGCGGGGCGGCGGCCACCCTCGTCGGCTTCCTCCTGGTCGTCGTCGGGTACGTCGTCCTGCGACTCACTTCGGGAGCCACCGATGGCCTCTTCCTCTGATGCCGGCGATTCCGCGAGGGGGAGTGGAGTGAGGATGCGGGTGGCCGTGATCGGAATGAGTCATCATACCGCTCCCGTCGAGGTGCGCGAGCGGATCGCCTTCGGCCCGGCGGAGGCTGCGATCGCCCTGACCGAACTCCGCAATGAAGCGGGGGTGGAGGAAGCGGTCCTCCTCTCCACATGCAACCGGACTGAGGTGTACCTCTTCCCGGCGGCGGGCAGTCCCCCTATCGAGGCCGTGGGGCGCCTCCTCGGGCGCAAGGCGGAGCGGACGGGAGATTCAATCCGGCCCTTCCTCTTCGAGTATCGGGGAGAGGCCGCCGTTCGCCATCTCTTCGAGGTCGCATCGGGGCTCGATTCCATGGTCACCGGGGAAGCGGAGATCCAGGGGCAGGTTCGCGAGGCCTATGAGCGCTCCGCGGCGGTCGCGCTTGAGCCGCCGATGACGGGTCCGGTACTCAACCGGCTCTTTCAGATGGCGCTGGCGGTGGGCGGACAGGTTCGCGCCGAGACTGCGATCGGAGAGGGGAGGGCTTCCGTGGCGTCCGCGGCGGTGGAGCTTGCCCGCAAGATCTTCGGTCAACTGAAGGGAAAGCGCGTGCTCGTCCTCGGCGCGGGTGCGACGGGTGAGTTGATGGTGGAGGCCCTTCAGAGAGAAGGCGTAGAGGGGATCATCGTGGCCAACCGGACCTTCGAGCGGGCCACGGAGCTGGCTACCCGTCTGCGCGGGCATGCAGTCAACTTCGATCGCCTTCCCGACGTACTCGCATCGGCCGATATCGTGCTCGCGTCCACGGCGGCCCCCCATCACGTTCTCCGCCACGAGACCTTCCGCGAGGCCTTCCCGGATGGGGCGCGGCGACCTCTGCTCATCATCGACATCGCCATCCCGCGGGATGTGGATCCTGCGCTGGGAGACGAGCCCGAGGTATTCCTCTACAACGTGGATGATCTGCGGCGGATCGTGGACGACACGGTACGGGTCAGGAAGGAAGCGGTCCCGATGGCACGGGGACTCATCGATGCGCATACTCGCGACTTCCGGGCCTGGTATGCCTCCGTCGAAGTGGCCCCGGTGATCCGGACCATGCGTGAACGCGCAGAGCATTACCGGAGGTCTGAGTTGAACCGACTCTATCGAGGGCTCGATCATCTGAACGAGAATGATCGGGCCCGGGTAGAGGAGTTCTCACGACGACTCCTCAACAAGGTGCTCCACGATCCGACGGTTCAGCTTCGGCGGGGCCTCGGAGGAAACGAAGGCGAAGGTTTGATCAATGCCGTGAGGTTCCTGTACGGGGTGGGAGAAGGTGACGCTCCGTCCCCACCGCCGGCTTCCGACGCACCGCCGTGTCGGACCGAACGGATCCAGAATGGAGAGGAAAGCGAATGACCGAAGTGGATGGAGGGCTCCCCGATCGCGAAGCCCCACGGAACGTGCTGGTTACCGGGGGCGCGGGATTCATCGCCAGCCACGTCGCCGAGGGGTATCTCCTCCGCGGGGACCGGGTGTGGATCGTGGACGACCTCTCGACGGGGAATCGGGAGAATCTCCCGCCCGGTGCGCAGTTCGTGGAGATGTCGATCGGGGACCCGGACCTCGGCGACCTCTTTGATGAGGTGGGGTTCGACCTGGTAAGCCATCATGCCGCGCAGATCGATGTGCGTGTCTCCGTCGAGGATCCGTCCCGCGATATCCGGATCAACGTACTCGGGCTCGTGAACGTCCTTGAAGCGGCTCGTCGGACCGGGACCAGGCGGGTAGTGTACGTCTCTTCAGGTGGCGTCGTGTACGGTGAGCCCGAACTCCGACCCACTCCCGAGACGGCGCCCAAGCTCCCGCTTTCGCCCTACGGGGTTTCGAAGCTTTCCGGAGAATACTATCTGCGGTACTACCGGGAGATTCACGGAATGGAGTACGTGGCGCTCCGCTATTCGAATGTTTACGGTCCCAGACAGGACCCGCACGGAGAAGCCGGGGTCGTTGCGATCTTCTGCAACAGACTTCTGGCGGGAGAGGAGATTCTGATCTACGGCGACGGTGAACAGACCCGGGACTACGTGTTCGTGGCCGATGTCGCGAGAGCGAACCTGATTGCTTCCGACCTTCTGCTCGAACCGGGCGCGGGAGAAGGGCTCGACGGTGTCGCTTTCAATGTCGGGACAGGGGTGGGAACGAGTGTGAACCGACTCGCGGATACGCTGGAATCCGTCTCGGGAAGGCGCACGGGTCGGAGCTTCCGGGCACCGCGACCGGGAGAATTGCGGCACAGCACACTGGATATCTCGCGCTTCCAGGGGCGGGGATGGGCCCCCCGCTTTTCCCTCGCGGAGGGGCTCCGTGAGACGTACCGGTGGATCGAGGCCCGGAGGCAGTCCGACTCGGCTGGCGTGAAGGGGAGCGAATCATGACGGGGCTCCTCCTCCAGGTGGGTCGGGATGTCCCGGAGTCCGCGTGGGATCTGGTGGTGGGCGGAAGTCTTCCGACCCTGGTGGTCCTCTTCGTGCTGCTTTCCTTCTCGGTCGCGTCCTGGGTCCTCATCTTCTGGAAGTGGCGTCAATTCCGGGAAGTCCAGACGCAGGGTGACCGCTTCCTCGAGGCGATGGAACGGGCTCAGCGGATGGAGGATGCCTACAAGGTGATCCTGACCCTTCCTGATTCGCCCTACGGGCGGGTTTTCCGGCAGGGGGTGAACTTCTTTTCCGAGCTCCGCCCGGGTTCTCTCAGGGAGGGTGCACCTCCGAGTGAGGGGCTCTCCCGGACGCAGCTCGAGGTGCTCCGGATGGTACTCGAAAAGGAGGAATCGGAGGAGCGGGACGAGCTCTCGATCGGACTCACGTGGCTCGCGGTGATAGGCTCCATTTCGCCGCTCCTCGGGCTCCTCGGGACGGTGATCGGGGTCATGAACGCATTCCTCGGAATCGTGGCGACGGGTTCGACCAACATCGGCGCCGTGGCCCCGGGGGTTGCCGAGGCACTCGTCACGACCGTGGCAGGACTGGCCGTCGCCATCCCGGCCGTGATCGCATACAACTACTACGTGGCGCGACTCAACCTCTTTTCCGGAGAGCTCGAGGGCTTTTCCTCCGAATTCATCGGTACTCTGGCAAGGGAAGGCAGGGTGTGACCTCCGGTCGACGCCGAAGGGGCGGGGGGAGGGGAGACCTCCCCATCAACGCGGAAATCAACGTCACTTCGTTGATCGATGTGGCCTTCACTCTCCTCGTGATCTTCATCATCACGGCTCCGATGCTGCAGGGAGGGCTCGAAGTCCGGCTCCCGCGGGCTCAACTGCAGCCGATCACGGCGCAGGACCAGCCCTTCATCGTTTCCGTCGATGAATCGGGCACGGTCTATGTCGGGGAGACGCCCGTCTCGTTCGAGGAGTTCGAAGACGCGTTCCCCCAGCTCTATCGGGCGGCGAATCCGACGGCCGTGTACGTGAAGGGAGACGAGGCGGCTCTCTATGGCATGATGCTCCCGGTGATGGCCCTCATTTCGAGAATCGTTCGGGAAGATGGCATCCCGATGGCGCTCATCGGCGAGCCTGAAATACCTCGATGAACCACGGCGTGACGACCGTTTGGAACCGGTCCGTGTATGAACAGGGACGATGATGAGCCTCACGAAACCGCCGCGCAAACCCGGTCGTGCCCCGGTCCTCTTCTCCGTGGGCCTGCACGTGCTCTTCGTGCTCGGAGCGTGGTGGGGCTATGCCCGGGCCGACGTCCCCTACGTGTACGAATCGTTCCAGATCGAGATGGTATCGTTTTCCGATGTGGACGACGTGCCGACCGTGGCGGAGGACGAGCTGGTGGTGGAGACGCCGCAGGAGGTTCCTCCGGAGCCCGAGCCGGAGCCCGAACCGGAGCCCGAACCCCCGCCCCCTGATCCGGAACCGGAGGTCCGCCCTGCGACTCCTCCTGTTGAAAGGCAGCCTCGGCCGGATTCGACTCCGCCTCGCAATCCTCCAGCGGAGACTCGCCCTCCCCCCGATCCCACGCCCGTGGCGGCACCGGAGGCCACGGAGGGGAACATCGCCGTCCGGATGGAGGGGCTCCGCCGTGACTTCCCGACTTATTACAGCCGGATCGTGACCGAGATCAGCCGTTGTTTCCGAGCACCGGCTTCCGGTTCGTGGCGCACGACGGTGACCTTCGAGATCGCGCGGGACGGGCTGGTCAGTGGCCGCTCGATCCGGGTTTCACAGCGTTCAGGGAGCACGGCTTTCGATGTGCAGGCCGTGGGTGCGGTGGAGTGTGCCGGATCGGGTCGATTCGGGCCCCTCCCGGATGACCTCCCCTGGGAGACCCTTCCCATCCAGTTCACTTTCACTCCCTCCGGCGCGGCCGGCGGGGGCGATATACGCAGGGAGTAGCAATGGTGCGACTTCTCCGATCGGCAGTTCTCCTCCTCGCGGGGGTGGTGGGCATCGCCGGTTCCCTCGTGGCACAGGAGTTTCCCGGAGTAAGCCTCTCGCTCACGTACGAGATGAGAGGCCAGCCCGCCCTGGCCATCCAACCGTTTTCCGGGAGCCTGGGAGCGGCCGGGATCGCGCCGAGGGTGGAAGCGATCGTCGCCCGGGACCTTCGATACTCGAATCGTTTCGAGGTGCTCGACTCCCTCCCGGCCGCCTTTGTGCGCGAAGAGGTGGACTATGCGCTCTGGGATCAGGTGGGAGCCACGTGGCTCCTCACCGGTCGAGTGGAAGGCGCTGGGCAGGGGTCGGTCCTCATCCTGGAGCTCCATGACGTGGTCTACCGCGAAGTCCGGAGCCGCGAGCGGTTCAATGTCCCCGATCCGGCCTCTTCCGAATTCCGGATGGCGGTGCACCACGCATCGGATGCGGTGGTTCGCTGGGTCTTCGAAGAGCCGGGAATCGCGGCCACACGCATCGCCTTCTCACGGCGCATGGATGACGGCTCTCAGGATCTCTGGGTGGTGGACTCCGACGGTGAAAATCTGCGGCGGCTCACCCAGCATCGTCCGGCCGAGGGCGGAGTGGCGATCTCCATGTCCCCGGCCTGGTCGCCCGATGGAAACCGGATTGCATACAGCTCCTATTACCGGGCGGGGATGCCGCGCATCTACGAACTGAACCTCAGGACGAACGAGACGAGGGAGGCTCCGGCGCCCCGCGAGGGAGACTACATTACGCCGGCCTACGCTCCGGATGGACGCACGCTTCTCTTCGCAATCACCGGTGGGAACCGCAGCGGCCTGTTCTCCTACGACATCCAGCGGGAATGCTGCTTCGCGGCCATCATCGAAGGGCGGAACGACGACATCTCCCCGTCCTTCAGCCCCGATGGCCGCCGGATCGCCTTCACTTCGAACCGGTTGGGGGTCGGTACCCCACAGATTTACGTGATGCCCGCAGGGGGAGGGAATGCACAGCTCATCTCTCCGTACGACTACGGTCGACCGGGGTATTTCACCTCGCCCGACTGGTCGCCCACCGGAGATCGCCTCGCCTTCCACGGTCGGGTCGAACGACGCGGGGAGCACCAGATTCTCGTCTCGGAGCTGGCGAATCGGAATCGCCTCGTGCAGCTCACCTTCGATGGGCACAACGAGGATGCGAGCTGGGCCCCGGACGGGCGGCATCTCGTCTATGTGGGGGTGCGTTCCTGGGGGCACGGTCTCTTCATCGTGGATGCGGTCACGGGGAACACACGGACGCTGGTATCCGGGATCCGACCCAACCTGCCCGCGTGGTCACCGTCATTCACTCCAGGGGGATCCGAGGATCGAAACGACTGAAGCGGACGGGAATCCGTTGCGCCGCAAGCGTTAATGTTGTATCTCATAACAGATCGTAACGCATCAGAACCGCCCCGGGATGAGGCTTCCAGCCGGGGGAGAACGCGGTGGGCATCCGGTTCCGGCCCCTGTCCTCGTTCCGCCTCGCAATCTACCACATTTTCTTCAGGAGCTTCGATGATCCACCGCCGCCTGTTCGTGGTGACCATGGTACTGACCGGACTGGCTGTCTCAGCCTGCCGCCGGGAGACCCCCGCCCCCCCGCCCCCGCCCCCGGTTGAGGAGCGCGGGCCCAATCTGGACTCGCTGCGAGCCTACAACGATTCGGTCGCCGCGGCCGCCGCGCG
>JBGTMU010000348.1:0-18290 GCA_041743405.1 Longimicrobiales bacterium
CGCTTGCGAAGGGGTCGCGGCCGAATGCGCGGGCCAGAGCGACGGCTGCTGGCGTGGGCGGCGTCACAGGCTCCCGTTCCCCGGCCCGGTATGCGTCGATCCCGGTCTCCATCTCGAGGGGGAAGGCGGGAACGGGTCCGACCAGCCCCGCTGCATAGGTGCGAAGCATGATCTCCCTGAAGATGGGGAGCGCCACCTGTCCCCCGGTTTCCCGTGGACCGAGCGATCGATTGTCGTCGAAGCCGATGCGGACTGCGACCGTGATCCCGGAAGGCCCATATGTGGATCCCACGAAGAGGGCATCACGGGACTCGTTGGTCGTTCCCGTCTTGCCCATGATCGGGATCGGGAAGTCACCCCGGTTGAGGGACTGCGCCGTCCCGCCGGGAATACGGACGACCCCGCGGAGGCCCTCCTGGATTTCGCTCAGCCCGTCCGCGCGGATGCGACCCGTCGGCCCCGACGCCCGGTAGACGACGGCACCGGACGCGTCCGTTATCCGGTTGATTGCGTGCGGAGTCGCCCGCACCCCGGAGGCGATGGCCCGATACGCTCCCGCCAGCTCCACGAGGCGAACCCCCGACGCCCCGAGAGCCGAGCTGATATAGGGAGCCACCGGCGATGTGACGCCGAGTTCACGTGCCACATTCCGCACCTGATCCATCCCAGCCTCGCGGGCCACATTCACGGCTACGGTGTTCCTGGATTCGGCGAGTGCCTGGCGGGCCGCCATGGCGCCGTGGAACTCGCCGTCGTAGTTGGAGATCCACTTGGTGTCGGGCCCGTCCCGAACCGGAGTCGGCGCATCGCAGACCGTGCTGTCGAGCCCCAGTCCGGAACGGAATGCGGCAAGGTAGACGATCGGCTTCCAGGCCGAGCCGGGCTGCCTGATCGACTCCGTAGCGCGGTTGAAGTCCGAATAGGAATTCTGGACGCCCTGGAAGACACGTCGACCTCCAGCAATGGCGAGGATCCCCGCGTCCCCATTCCCCAGCACGACGATCGACCCCTGAACCACTCCTCTAGCTTCCGGATGGCGGTCCTCATAGAGCGCAAGGCCGGTTTCCAGGGCCTCGTTCACGATGATCTGAAGCCTTCGATCGACCGTGCTGCGGACCGAAATCCGGCCCTGGAACAGGTCCTCGACGCCAAACTCATCGCCCCCGAGGATCCGTATCTCGGCGAGAACGGCGTCGACGGCACCGGGCGCCTCCGTCTTGATCGGGCTCCGTCCGGCTACCCGGATCGGCTGGGCACTGGCGCGCGCAGCGAGGTCGGTGAAGATGTATCCGTTGCCCGCCATCAACTGGAGGATTTCATTCCTCCGGCGCAGCGGTCCGGGGTTTCCAGGCACGGGGGAATAGAAATGAGGAGACTTCCCGATCCCGGCGAGGAGCGCTGCGTAGCCGGCATCGCTTGCGGTGTAGCTCGAGAGGGACCGGCCGAAGTAATACTCCGATGCGGCCGCAAACCCGTACCGACCGTTCCCCATGTAGATCAGACTCGCGTAGCGTGCGAGGATCTCCTCCTTTGCCACCTCACGGGATCCGTATCGCTTTTCCATCTCACGTTCGAGCCAGAGCGCGAGCCGCACTTCCTCCAGCTTCCGAAGCAGCTTGTTCGCAGTGGGAACGCCGAGCAGTTTCGAAAGGCTCCACGCCCCCACCCCTCGGCTGAGGAGTGTGTCGCCATCCTCATCCCGGATCCGATCTTCCAGGAAGAAGCCCCGAACGAGCTGCTGGGTGATGGTCGATCCTCCCTGCGGAAACCGGAGACGGAAGGTCTCGTCGCCGGTCCACCAGGTGCCCACCGAACTCGCGACGCTTCTCTCGACCACCCGAGGAAACGAGCCGTACGCAACGCCCCCGTGTGAGAAGAAGTCCCGATCCTCGGCGGCCAGGATCGCCTGCCTGAGAATCTGGGGGAGATCATCGTATTCGACCTGCCGACGGTACTCCCGGGCGACCTCGATCAGCACTTCGCCCTCGGAGTCGAGGATCAGGCCGGTCGTAGGAAGCTGGAACTCGATGAACGAGTTGATGTCGGGCAGGTTCTCATCGTTCAGGTAGACGTACGCGAGTACCCCTGCAACCGGAAGGAAGAGGGCCAGCACCAGGGCGAGCGAGCCAACCGCCATCGCACGCGTACGCGTGTTCCAGCCGGCCCACCTTTTACGAAGGCCCATCAAGGGCTCTGCTTTCGAATAGAGGATCTTCACATTGGACGATCGCGGGAGTCGGCTCGGGCGAGTATCGCCCTTTCGTGTGTCAGGCTTCCGGGGGGGTGAGGCGCGAGCCGTTGGCCTCACCCCGTCAGTGGGCCTCGAATCGTGGGTTGACCCGCCGGGCTCACGCGCCGTATTTCTCCTCCAGATCCACCGTTCCGGCACTCCCCTCGCCCGAGCCCTGTCATGACCCGAACCCTCCCCTCCTCCCTGCTTCTGCTCGTCGCTCTCTCCGGCTGCGCCCCGGCGGCCGATGATCCGGAGCAGGAGCCCGGCGAGGCCCTCTCGCTCGCCGGGGTGTTCGACGGTTCTGCCGGCGAGTGGATCGACCTCACCCACCCCTTCGACGCCGAAACGATCTACTGGCCGACCGACACCGCCGGCTTCCAGCTCGAGGAGCAGGCGTACGGGACGACCGAAGGCGGGTGGTTCTATGCCTCGTATTCCTTCTCGACCGCCGAGCATGGAGGAACGCACCTCGACGCGCCGATCCACTTCGCCGAGGGACGGCGCACGGTGGATGAGATCCCGCTTTCAGGGTTGATCGGGGCGGCGGCCGTAGTGGATGTGTCAGGGCACGCCACCCCCGACTATCAGGTCGGGATCTCCGATCTCGAGGCGTGGGAAGCCACTCACGGTCAACTTCCCGCTGGCGGGATCCTGCTACTGAAGACTGGATGGGGCGAACGCTGGAGTGACCGGGCGGCCTACCTCGGCACCGACATGACCGGCCCGGCCGCCGTGCCTGAGCTGCACTTCCCCGGCCTCGCGCCGGACGCGGCCCGCTGGCTCGTCGCCGAGCGCGATATCGTGGCCGTGGGGATCGATACGCCGAGCATCGACTACGGCCAGTCCACGGATTTCCAGGCCCACGTGGCCCTCTACTCAGCGAACATCTCCGGCTTCGAGAATGTGGCCCACCTCGACCGGCTTCCCGCCTCGGGCGCGTTTGTCGTGGCGCTCCCGATGAAGATCGCGGGAGGAAGCGGGGGGCCGCTCAGGATCGTGGCATTCGTTCCGGAGGGATGACCCATGGCCTCCGAAGCGCCCCGCAACATCCCTTGGGGTCGACTGCTCGCCGAAGGCGTGGTGATCGTCGTCTCGATTCTCCTGGCCTTCTCGGTCGATGCCTGGTGGGGCTCCAGGCAGGAGCGGGAGCAGGAGGGGGCTTACCTCCGGCAGCTCATCGAAGATCTCGAGGGCACGCTGCAGAACAATGCGACGTTCGGCGGACGGGCGGAGTCCATCGACTGGGCAACCGCGCGGCTCGTGCAGTCGTACTACGAGGCGACTCCTCCACCGTCTGACAGCGTGGCGCGCTGGCTGGACATGGTGGGATACTGGGTCGTTCAGCCCCGACTGGGCACGCTGCAGACTCTCGTATCGACGGGCCACATCGCCCTCATCCAGAATGATTCTCTCCGGGCTGCGATCCCCGGCCACCTCGCCGGCATGGTGGCCTTCGAGGGCTTCGAAGCCGATGCCGAGGCCTCGTTCAAGGCCGCCGCCGAGGAACTCACCGCGTTCGTGGACAGGACCCAGCTCCGGATTGAACGATTGTCGCCGAGCGAGCGCGACTCGATCGTCGGTTCGGACCCGCTGACCCCCTTCCCCCCTGGACCGATAAGGAACCTGCCGCGCCAGGATCTGCAGGCACTCGTGCGGAACCCGCAGGCCCACGCGATCTTCTCCCGGATGCTGGGTGCCAAGTGGACGATGGAAACCAACCGAAACCGGATGAGAGTTGGTACAGAGCGGATGCTGGAGCTGGCGCGATCGGCGCAGGGGGGGTAGCGGCTACCCTTCGAACCCGCCCCGGGGAAGCGCCGGAAACAGGGTGAGGGCGTTTCCATGGTAGAGCTTCCGGAGAACCTCGTCGGGAAGATCCAGCCCGTAGAGCTTCCAGAACGCGTGGTAGTCCCGGTAGTAGTCGAAGTACTCGTCGGCCGTCTCGAAGACGCGCCAGAAGTAGGGGTACTCCGGGGGCTGGAAGGAGTCCTTTCCGAAGAGAACGCGATCCTGATAGCGGATCAGGAACTCGCGGGCCGCCCTGGGCTGTCGCCCGAGTTCGTAGAGGACTGCCCCCACCTCATAGTGGACATTCGGGAGTTCGTCGAGGAGCTGTGAGGCCCGTGCCAGATCGTTTCCATGCCATCCCAGGTGCGCCGCAATGAACGTGGTCTCCGGATGGCGCCGGAAGAGTGCGTCGCGCTCCGCCATCAAGGTCTCGAAGTCCACGAAGTCGGGGCCGTGGTTCCTCCGTTCCGGGAAGAGGGCCAGTTCGAGCCACCGTTCGTTCTCGAGGTCGAGGGGCTCATAGAAGGCCGGGGGTTCTGCGGTGTGGATCAGGACAGGGATGTCGAGCCGCGCGGCAGCCTCCCAGACCGGATCCAGATCCGGGTCATCGATCCGCAACCGGCTACCATCCGCCTTGCGCATGGACGTCCCGAAGCCCTTGGAGATCTCGCCGATCCCTACCGCACCCGCAGCGATCGAGGCCTCGATCTCCGCGACAGCACTTTCGGCCCACCCCTCAGCTCCCACCCCCTGAAAGTTGATCCCGGTGAGAACGCGGAAACGGTGGGAATGCTCGCTCGCCGCAATGGCCGCGAGGGTCCGGGTGAGGGCTTCCCCCCGCACGTTGTCCGCCGCGATGTAGAGCTCGACCCCGATCGCGTCGAGCGCCTCGACCATCGACTCGATCGTCCCGGGATTCGCGAGTCCCCGGGCATGTCCGTGCACGTCCACCACGGGGAAGCGGGCACGGGGGACCGGCGTCTCGGTCGTGACGAGCGTGGATCGGGGCTGGTAATCGGTGATCGCAGGTGGTGGAAACTCCGGCGCCATGCAGCTCCCCGGGCGGATTTCCGTCATCCCCGATGGGCAGCGCTCGCCGGGTCCGATCGAGGTCGTCGCGCGGCCTCCTCCCTGGGCTTCCAGTGTAAAGGGGACAAGCAGGGCGATGATGGTGACGGCGGCAAGAACGAAAGATGCGATCGACCGCGGGGACGGAGAACCGCCGAGGTGAGTGATCGGGTGCACGGGCATCGAGGGCATCCTGACAGAGTCTCGGAAGGCGAGCGGTCCGTGGGCGGCGCCGCAGCCGGATGCGCGGGGGTTACACCGGAAAGCGCGGCCGGTGCCCGCCGGGGAGGCCCCTTTCAAGCCAGGACGGTCCCGAGCGGCCGCATCGAGAGGCAACCCGGCCGGCCCGTTACCCCCGAAGGTGCTCGTTGAAGAAGGCGATCGTCCGCTCCTGAGCGAGGGCGGCAGCTTCGGGATCGAACCGCGGCGTCGTGTCATTGTGGAAACCGTGGTTCGCACCCTCGTAGATGTGAACCACGAAATCCTTCTCGGCCGCGCGAAGCGCCTCCTCGTATGCGGGATACCCGGCATTCACCCTTTCATCGAGACCGCCGAGCTGGATCATGAGCGGAGCCTGAATCTGCGGGACTGCGGCCAGATCGGGTGCGGAACCGTAAAACGGAACCCCCGCCCCCAGGTCGGAGCGCCGGACTGCGAGCTCATTCACGACACCCCCGCCGTAGCAGAACCCGACCGCTCCGACCCGCCCCGTCGTGGCGGGGTGCTGGATGAGGAAGTCGAGGGCGGCCAGCCAGTCCTCCATCATGACCTCGCGGTCGAGCTGACTCTGCATCTGGCGTCCTTCATCATCGTTCCCCGGGTACCCCCCGAGAGGCGTGAGCGCGTCCGGACCGAGCGCCACGAAGTTCGCGGCGGCGAAACGCCGAACGACATCCTCGATGTACGGGTTCAGCCCCCGGTTCTCATGGATCACGAGGACGGCCGGGAGGGGGGCGGTCGCCCCCACGGGAATCGCCATGTATCCCCGCATCGTCCCCGACCCGTTCGGCGAGGGGTATTCCACGTATTCCTGCCGGATACGCGTGTCGTCCAGAGCCACCTGAGCCGCCCACGCGTAGTTCGGCTGGAGGGCCTCGAGGAGGGAGAGTGCGGCGGCGCCCCCACCCAGCACCTTCGCCGCCCCGCGCAGGAAGTCCTTCCGTTCGATGTGGCCGTGCACGTAGCCGTCGAACAGCTTGAGGATCTCCTGCGGGAAGTCCGTGGCCTTCTTCCGATCACTCATCGGTCCCCTCCTGCACCGTCGCCGGCGCGAGTTCATTGGTCATGTTCGTCAGGCAATCAGATCGCGCGTGGCTTCGTGCGGGGTGCGGCATCCCGCAAGGGCGAACGCAAGCTCGCATTCGTCCTTCAGAAGCTGCAGCACGCGCTCAGCCCCGTTGGCACCCCCGACCGCGAGCCCCCAGAGCACGGGGCGGCCGAGGAGCACCGCGTTCGCTCCCATCGCGAGCGCCTTCACGATATCGGTCCCTCGGCGGATCGCGCCATCCACGAGGAGCGCCCCTTCCCCCTGCATCGCGTCGGCAACCTCCGGAAGCGCCCGCGCGGTCGGAATCGCCGTGTCGAGCTGCCGACCGCCGTGGTTGGAGACAATCACCCCGGCGGCCCCCTGTTCGAGCGCCCGCCGGGCATCGTCGCCCCGCACGATCCCCTTCACGAGGATCGGCACGGTTGTAATCGAGCGCAGCCAGGCAAGGTCCGCCCAGTTGATCGAGGCGTCCCAGTGGCGCGAAACGAAGGTGGCGAGCGCCGAGGTAGCGTCGACCGCGTCCGCCAGCGCGGCGCGCGGGTCGCCCGAAAGGTTCGGGACAGGCATGTCGGCCGGGACATGAAAGCCGTTCAGCAGGTCGCGCTCGCGGCGGCCGAGCATCGGTGAATCGACCGTGAGCACCAGCGCGGTATACCCCGCAGCTTCGGCTCGACGAACCAGAGCCTCGGTAACACTCCGTTCCCGGTAGATGTAGAGCTGGAACCACAGGGGTCCTGACGTCGCCTGCCCTACCTCTTCGATGCTGGTGGTGGAAAGGGTGGAAAGGATCATCCCCGTGCCGGTCGCCGCAGCCGCACGCGCGGTCCCGAGCTCCCCGTCGGGATGGGCCAGCCGCTGAAAGGCCATCGGCGCCACGAGCACCGGCCATTCGAGGTCGTGCCCGAGAACGGAAACGCGCAGCGAGCGCTCGGAGACGTCGCGGAGCACGCGGTAGCGCAGGGCGATGTCGTCCCAGGCCGAGCGGGCGGTGCGGAGCAGGATCTCGTCCCCGGCCCCACCGGCGAAGTAGTCGAAGACCATCCGCGGGAGGCACCGGGAAGCGGCGGCCTCCCAGGCGTGGAGGTTGACGAGCGGGGGAGGCAGAGACATCGGACGATAGTAGGGCGAGTGGAGCGGCGCGCAACTGCTACCCCGGAGCGCACCCTGTCCACGAAGGCCACCATCGATCCCACCCTTGCACGTCCGGCCCAGCGCCCGCAGGTTGCGCGGATTCCTACAAGACCCCCTGAACCAGGAACGTGACTCATGACACCGTCCCGCAGAGAATTCATCAGGACCACCGGCGTGATTGGAGCCGGACTGGCCCTCGGTGGACTCGGAGCCTGCTCGGGCGGCGACTCGCCGTCGCCCTCGACTTCGAATTCGACTCCGACTCCGAAGAGGATTCTGATCTTTGGGGGCACCGGGCTCATCGGCCCCAACATGGTCGAGTACGCGGTTGAGCGCGGGCACCAGGTGAGCATCTTCACTCGGGGACTTGCCGAGGACAACCTTCCCGAGAGCGTCGAGCGCCTGGTCGGCGACCGCAACGACGACCATTCGGCGCTGGAGGGTCGGAGCTGGGACGTGGTGATCGACAACAACACCTCCCGGGATTACCGGTGGGTACAGCGGAGCACCGATCTCCTGAGAGATGCTACGGACCACTACCTGTTCGTTTCCTCGATCTCGGCCTACGCCATCCCCTCCTTCCAGTGGTCCGATGCACAGACGGTCATGCGGGAGCCCCTCGTGTCAGAGGACTACCCGCGCGCGGATCCCCCCGA
The DNA here is from genome assembly GCA_041743405.1 of Longimicrobiales bacterium. Lineage (GTDB taxonomy): Bacteria > Gemmatimonadota > Gemmatimonadetes > Longimicrobiales > Gaopeijiaceae > JBGTMU01. Next base: position 8,144 of record JBGTMU010000348.1, read on the forward strand.
AGGATGGACCATGGGCGAGGATCTTCCATACGGGCCCATGAAGACGTTCTGCGAGAACCTGGTCCACGAGGTGTTCCCCGGCCGGAGCACGGTGGTGCGCCCCGGGCTCATCGTCGGACCGGGCGATCCGACGAACCGCTGGACCTACTGGCCGGTCCGCTTCGACGAGGGCGGCGAGATCCTCGCCCCCGGGAACCCGGAGCACTCCACCCAGATCATCGATCAGCGCGACCTGACCGAGTGGGTCGTGCGCCTCGCCGAGAACGGCACGATGGGAGACTTCAACGCAACGGGCCCGGCTGACCGGCTGTCGATGGGCTCGATGCTGGAGCAGATCTCCGCCGTCACCGGGACCGAGCATCAAATGACCTGGGTGCCCGAAACGTTCCTCGAGGCTCAGGGCGTCTCGGCGTGGAGCGACCTCCCGGCGTGGATGCCTGGGAATCCTCTCATGTTCGTGGACGTAAGCAAGGCCGCGGCCGCGGGCCTCACCTACCGCTCCGTTGGGGTCACCGCCACCGACACGGTCGCATGGGATCGGACGAGGCCCCAGGAGGAGCGCGAGGCAGGCTCCTTCGGATTCAGCCGGGAGCGGGAGCGTGACGTTCTCGATGCCTGGGCCGCGTCGCAGGGATGATTTGAGGCGGTCGATCCTCCTGTATGGCGCGTCCATCGCGGTGGGTGCGTACCTCCTTCACTGGCTGGAGTACAGGACACTGGTCCGCATGGGCTCCACCCCGCTCTACGTCGGGGCTGTGGCGCTTGTCTTCGTCGTGCTCGGGATCTGGATCGGAAACCGCACGGCGCAGCCGGTCGCACGCGGAGAGTTCGAGCCGAACGAGCGCGCGGTCGAAACGCTGGGGATCAGCCCCCGGGAGCGCGAGGTGCTCGAGCTGCTCGCGCACGGGCACTCCAATCGCGAGCTCGCCCGCGCGCTGCATGTCTCTACCAACACCGTGAAGAGCCACCTGTCCAGCCTGTATGAAAAGCTCGATGTCTCACGCCGGACTCAGGCCGTGGCTCGGGCCCGATCGCTGAACCTGATTCCCTGACCCGATCGGGCGAAATCGACCGAACCACCCGTTCGGGTGATGGTGCACGTCGAGGCGACACCGCGAACGTCACGCCGTAGCCGAATTCACCCCTCTACGGAGACGGAACCATGCTGAGACAATCCATCATCTACGGAGGGCTGGCGGGCCTTCTGAACCTCGCCATCGCCCTTGTCGCGCTCGCTGTCTTCGGGTCCGAGCACCTCGGAAACAGCGAGCTGTTCGGCTACACGGTCATGCTTCTTGCCCTGAGCATGATCTTTGTCGGGATCAAGCGGTACAGGGACCGTGAACTGGGTGGAATGATCCGGTTCAGCAGAGCCGTGGCCCTCGGCCTCGGCATGAGCGTCGTGGCCAGCCTGATCTACGTCGGGGCGTGGGAAGTCAACATGGCATTGAGCGGTGACTCGTTCGCGGAGGGCTACGTCGAAGCCATGATCGCCCGGTCCGAGGCCGAAGGGCTTTCAGAGGAAGAGATCCAGGCCCGGATCGAGGAGATGCGCATGTGGCAGGAGCGCTACTCGAACCCCCTCTTCCGGATCCCGATCACCTTCACCGAGATCTTTCCCGTCGGACTGCTCGTGACCCTCGTCTCGGCTGGCGTACTCAGGAACCCCGATGCCCTTCCGGCCCGGGGCTGAACAAGCCAGACATCAGCGCATCCACGCCCTCCTCAAGGAGAACCCCATGGAGCTCGGCACCTTTTCGATCAGCCTCGCGGTGAAAGACCTCACCACGTCAAAAGCCTTCTACGAGAAGCTCGGTTTCCAGACGTTCGCCGACACCGCGAAGCACAACTATCTGATCATGAAGAACGGCACGACGATCATCGGGCTGTTTCAGGGAATGTTCGAGAAGAACATCCTGACTTTCAACCCGGGTTGGGACACGAACGCGAAGGAGCTCGAAAGATACACCGACGTGCGGGCGCTCCAGGCGGAGCTCCGCGAAAAGGGAATCGAGTTCGATCAGGAGGCCGACGAGAGCACGACCGGGCCCGCACACTTCGTGATCCTGGATCCCGATGGAAACCCGATCCTGGTTGACCAGCACGTTTGAGGGCGTCCATCTGGAGTGACCTGAAGGACGCCCTCCGGGGCACCGAGGCGGACTACACCACGATCGGGCTGGGCCGGGCCATCTTCCTCCTCGCGATCCCCATGATTCTGGAGCTGGTCATGGAGTCCACCTTCGCCGTGGTGGACATCTACTTCGTGGCGAAGCTCGGAGCCTCGGCCGTGGCCACCGTGGGACTCACCGAGACGTACATGTTTCTGCTCTACTCGGTGGCCATGGGGCTCGCCGTGGCGGTGACGGCGATCGTCGCGCGCCGGATTGGTGAGAAGGAGAAGCAGGAGGCTGCCACCACGGCCGTCCAGGCCATCGTCGTGGGTCTCCTGATCTCGCTCCCCTTCGCCGTTGTGGGGATCGTCTTTCCCAGAGAACTGCTGGCGCTCATGGGCGCGGACGAATGGGCCATCACCCACGGGTACCGCTACACCCAGTGGATGCTGGGGGGGAATGCGGTGATCCTCCTCCTCTTCGTCATAAACGCCATCTACCGGGGCGCGGGCGATGCGGCCATCGCCATGCGGGTGCTCTGGCTGGCCAACGGCATCAACATCGTTCTGGACCCGATCCTCATTTTCGGCTTCGGCCCCATTCCAGCGATGGGGATCGAGGGAGCGGCCATCGCCACCACCATCGGCCGGGGCACGGGGGTCCTCTTCCAGCTCTGGGTGCTCTTCCGGGGAGGGAAGCACATCCGGGTCACGCTGGCGGACCTCGCCTGGAACGCACGGGTGGCAGCGAACATCCTGCGCACCTCGCTCGGAGGAATGGCGCAGATGCTCGTGGGCATGACGTCGTGGATCTTCCTCATGCGCATTCTCTCCGAGGTGGGGAGCGAGGCGGTGGCCGGGGCCACGATCGCGCTTCGGATCCTGCTCTTCACCCTCATGCCGGCGTGGGGGCTTTCGAACGCTGCCGCTACCCTGGTGGGGCAGAACCTCGGGGCCGACCGACCCGACCGCGCCGAATCGGCGGTGTGGAAGATCGGCTTTTACAACATGTACTTCCTCATTGCCGTTTCAGTAGCCTACTTCACCCTCAACGAGCCCTTGATGCGGGTGTTCTCCCAGGACCCCGGGGTCGTCGCCGTGGGTGCCGAGTGGCTGCGGATCATCTCCTACTCCTACTTCGTCTACGGCTGGTGGATGGTCTCGGTCCAGGCCTTCAACGGCGCGGGTGACACGATGACCCCCACGAAGATCAACCTGGTGTTCTTCTGGATGATCCAGATTCCCCTGGCCTACACCCTGGCCGTTCCCCTCGGGTGGGCCCAGTCGGGGGTGTTCTGGGCAGTCTTCTTCTCCGAGACCACGGTGGGGTTGTTCACTCTCTGGCTGTTTTCGCGAGGGGGGTGGAAGGCGAAGAGGGTCTAGCCGTCCGCTGAGGCTGCACTCCCCTTGCGACGCAGGCGCTGAGCTCTCGGATAGATGCGTGTTCGCGAGGTTGCCACCGAGTTGTAATCATGGGCAGAATAGCCGTCCATGAAGTCGAGTCCCCGGGGCACATTGCCCAGCCAGAAAGCCAGGTTTTCCGTCGAACGGTCGTCCATTGGGCTGGTACCGGTGATCTCGGCTACCGGCACCCAGGGGTATACTTCATCGTCCCAGTATCTGGACAGGTTGAAGAACTCCGCAGTGTCCCGGGACGGATCCAGGGTTCTGAACTGAGCTTCCAGGGTGTACCGAACCGGTCCGGTCGTGAGCCGATCCCGGAAGGTTTGAGCCAGATAGTGCAAAGGCTGCTCATTCTGATCAATGCGGTTCTGAATCCATATACGGCGCTGCTGCTCGGTCGTGAGCAGCCCACTTTCCCTGTCCATGTCATGCGGCATCACCCGAAATTTCACGAATACATCCGAATCCCTGATGCCATAGGGTATTCCGGAATAATAGGACATTTTCGTGTAGCATTCAGGAGCCAGGCGCGCGGCTTCGATAGCGCCAACAAATGCCGTCGGGGAGTTCTCCAGCCAGGTTTTCTGCGGAGACCAGTTGTCGTCTTTGACCTTGTTCCGATACCCGGCAAAATTGAGCAGGCTCGCCACACTCCAGAAGGGGAGTATCGCGCCGGTGCTCAGCAGAAAGTCCTCGCTCCCTCCGTCTTTCAGATGGATCCGAAACGCCATCGCCCGGAGCTGACTGCAGCCATCATCCTCAAAGGAGGCGTTGGAATGCCGAATGCTTACGGGAAGCTCCTCGCCTGATTGGCAGAAGGGCAATCGGCTGGTCTGATCATTGGTCAGGAACCGAATCCTGCCTGTGGCCCCGACACCCCCATTGTGATGGGTGCCCCGCTGCTTCGTGAACAGGGAAAGCAGAGAAAACATGGTCTTCAGCAGACCCGTTTTCATTCCAAGACTCAGTCGCTCACCGAAAGTGTCTTCCGGGAAAGGGATGGGTAGATCATGCGGGGCCGTGGTGATCGATTTTCCAAAAATCTCCTCATAGGTGCTGTGGGCATCGTTTTCCCAGCCTGTTCTACTCGGATGATTGATCCTGGGGACGGGAATCAGCCGGTACTCGCTCTCCTGTCTCAAATCGGGCCGTTTTCTGAAAAGTGTTCTGTTCATCCGGTGTTCCCCATTCAGATATTCGTCCGCGACTGGATGCTGTCGATGTCCAGACCGATGGCGGCGAACTCCTCGCGGTGCCGCTCCAGCAGGTCCACGAAGGCGGGATCGATGTCCCGATCCTCGTTGCGGGTGATGTAGCCGTAGACCGCTCGTGACAGCATGCAACTGATCCAGAGCAGCTCCGTCGCCCGGTCTGGTGGCGGCGCGATGCTCTCGTCCGACTCCGGCCCGAACACCCCGTTCTCGCCGTACCGCAGTCCGAGACAGTTGTACAGGATCTCCCCACCGTCGTCGTACTGGCGAGCGTTCGCCCAGGTGTGCTTGAACGTTGCGTGGAAGATCGCGTATCGGCACACCTGCTTCATGTTCTCGATATCCGCCGCGTTCGAGATGTCGGAGAGGGTCACGGGCTGCACGGCCCGCGGCACTCCGTTCACCACATAGCGGGGGACGCTCAGGTCCATTCGCTCCTCCGTCGTGAACCAGCTGCGGTCGGCTGCCGGACGGCCCGCCACGGTGCTCCCCAGGAAGCGGCAGAGGAAGTCCGGTGCGCTGTGCTCCACCAGCTCCTGGGAGAACATGTGCACCTCGTACCAGTGGTCCGCGATCGCGTCCGCGTGCTGCTCGAAGAATTCGTCGACATATTCGCCCAGCACCTTCCAGAACAGATTCGCGGCCTTGGCGTACGTGTGCGCCTCGCAGACCGGCTTCAGCGGCCTCCAGTTCTTCCAGTCCAGCGTCCCCATCACCTGACGGATGCGAAGACCGGACGACTCGTCCGTCAGAGCGGAGGCGCGGGTGACGTAACCGGTGGGCCCGAGCAGGAATGAATCCGCAGAATGATCGATCAGCACTACTTCCTTCAGGTGTGGGAAAAGGAGGTAGCGCAGCGGGTTCTTCCGGAGGTTCCGATACGCAGCGATCGCGTACTGCTCCGTGTTCAGGTGCGTCGTGACCAGGTGGTTGTCCAACTCGGCGACCAGGGCGCCACTGACGCGCGCGATCCGTTTCGCCTGCAGCCACCGATCTCCATCCTGCGGCCTGAAGGTGAGCTTCTCCGTCGGGGCGTTGGCCTCCGTTGCACCGGGCTGTCGCATGTGCAACGTGATCTGCACCGGAAACATCCGCTCGTTGTGAACCTCGAAACGCATGTCGACGTTCGGGAGCGCATGCACTCCATCCTGCTCGTACGAATTCCAGTGGTGATAGATGCGGTAGCGGCCCGGGTGGCTTTCATCCCTGTCGAATACGCTGGCACTCATGCCGTTCAGCATTCGCTCCCCGAAGTACTCATCGCTTCGGGTGTATCCCGGCCTTTCCCGCTCCAACCGCCGGGTCAGGTTTTCGGGGTAGGCCTTCTGGATCTTGTCGAGCGAGGGACCCGTTCCCGTCAGCCGGTACTCCACCAGATGCCGCTGCTTGATCACCTCGATGGGAGCGACCAGCTTGAGCATCATCATGGTGCGGCCGGGAGAATAGCTCTGCGGCGGATTTCCCTGTTCCATGATGAGTGCGCGCGGCATCGGGTTGCCGGGGTCATATTCCCAGTACGGGACCCGTGCTTCGCCAAAGTCGTGCACATCCTCCGACACCGATTCGGCGCCCGGCACGGTGAGTACGAGATGCCGCGCGTGCTGCACCTCCCCCTGTCGGGTGTAGGTGTGGTGGTCCTCGAAGACCCGCAGCTCGAGGTTCACTTCACCGCCGATGTCGGTGGGATCGTACCACACCTCGAACGCCCCGTCGCGCGCGGTCGTGGCGCAGCCCAGGAAGACTTCGATGACATCCCGGTGCCAGAGCTCGAGGTACATGTTGTGGAGCGGCTTGTCCAGCCCGGACGGGGTGGGCCACTCGAACAGAAGCCGACCCTTCGCGAGGCGGGGCTGGGGCGCGGTCAGCACTCTGCCTGCCCGCTTCGCCGGCAGATCGAGGGAGAAGAATCGGCGCATGCGGCGCGCCAGACGGGTTTCGGTCGCCCGGAGTTGCTGCTGCTGGGCGTCGGAGTCCATTCGGGACCGAACGGAGCTGAGTTCGACGGAGCGGTCGTTGCGGATCTGCTCGATCCGGTTCGCTACATCAGGGAAGTCCCGCGAGTACGCCTCGAACGCGTCACCGTCGATGACATGGCAGTTCACACGTGTCAGTGCGATGATCGTGGCCGTGCGGGGTTCGTCGGAGAGCAGGCTCATCTCGCCGAAGAACTCCCCGGCCTGGAGCACCGCCACCTTCCGCGAAACTCCCGTCTCCTGGTTCTGCGCGCGCACTTCCGCCTTGCCGCCGATCATGATCCCCATCCAGCGCTCGCGGGACCCCTGCTGGACGATGATGGTTCCCGGGGCGAAGCTGGTCTCGCGAAGGCGCGCGACCAGCCCGGCGCGCTCGTCCTCCGGCAGCAGCTCCAGCAGCCCGCCTTTTTCTTCCCTGACCGCCCTCAGCTCGAAGAGACGGCGGGCCAGCATCGCAGCCATGCCGTCGATGATCTCCGGACGTCCGCGGAAAATCTCGTCGAAGTCCTCCTTGGCCAGGCGGTAGCAGAGCACCGGCGTGCGCGCGATCACCGAAGCCTTGCGGGGGTCCCCTGTGAGCAGCGCCATTTCGCCGAAGAAATCCCCGGCACCCAGGAGTGCGACCTGCTTCGTGATGTTGCTCCCCTCGACCGTAGCCCGCACTTCGGCTGTCCCCTCAGCGATCAGGAACATGCAGTTTTCCTGGGCCCCCTCCTGCACCATGAACGCACCTTCGCTGAACGTGACCTCCATCAGGCGGCCAGCCAGTGCCTCTCTTTCCCCGAGATCCAGAACCCGGAGCAGCTCGACCTCTTCTATCAATGCGAGCGCGGCCTCCGAGACGGACGAGGAGAGCTCCGCCAGCTCGGACGGGGACTGGATGATTGCGGCGATCCTCGCTTTCTGTTCTTCGGAAAGCTGGGAATAGCAGGCGATGATATCTTCTGCGGAAAGAACGCTGCGCATGTCAGGGGGGGTCGTGAGGGGTGGGTGAGCCTCGCAGGCGCCAGGCGTCGGGCGCCAACATAGCGCCGGGTCCGATGCCCGGCCACGGACACTACAGGAGATTCTGATGGCTGCTTCGGCCCTCCCCCGATATCGACGCAACGTGGACCGCGCCGGTCCGCCACTCGTCTTCATCCACGGCATCAAGGGAAGCAGACTGGTCGGAGTCGATGGAAAGGCGCGGTGGCTCACGGCTTCAGCGGCACTGGGGCTGTCCACGCCGGAGCTGCGGTTGCCACTCACGTGGAACGGCGACAGGCAGGCGGAAGACCATCTGGTGGCGACCGAGCCGATCGCGAGCGTCGACATCATCCCGGGCCTGCTCGGGAGCCAGATCTATGGCCCGTGGCTGAAGCAGGCCGAGGGGCTCGGGCGGCCCTTTTATGCGTTCGCCTACGACTGGAGGCGGGACAACCTGGAGAACCTCGCGAAGTTCAGAGACGCCGTTGCCGGGGTGCGCGAAGGTCACGGCGATTCTCAGGTCCAGCTCGTCGCCCATTCAATGGGGGGACTGATCTCGCTTCCCCTTTTGGCGGAACACCCGGAATGGTTCTGCCATGCGCTCTTCGCGGGCGTCCCATTCCGAGGGGGTGTGGGGTTTTTCGAAGACATGCACGTGGGACTCCCCACGGGCCGGAACCGCAAGGTAACCTCGCCGGAAATGCTCTTTACCTGCCCCTCCACCTATATCCTGTACCCCCTCGGCCGCTCCGACTGCGTGGATTCCAGTGGCAACATTCTCGACATTGACTTCTTCAACGCCGATCACTGGGTTGAGCACGGCATGGGCATCTTCGCCGATCCGAGGAAGGTGACGGAAGAAAACACGCGCTTCCTCCGAAAAGCGCTGGAGCGGGCAAAGGCCCTGAAGTTGCTGCTCGAGCATCGAGAGCAGGCTTATCCGCCGATCACCGTACTGGCGTGCAGGACGCACCCTACCCTCGGGGTGGCCATGAAGAACGGTCCGCAAAGCGTGCGCGGGTGGGATCTGACCACGCAGCCGCGCCAGCCCGGTGACTCCCGGGTCTGCTACGATTACATGATGCCGCCCGAGGGTTTCGAATACGAGGTCGTGGAGACGGAGTTCACTCACTCCTCGATCCTGAACGATCCGGCGGTGCCGGGAATCCTGCGCGCCGGCCAGGCATCTTTCGCCCCATGACACGTCACCGAAGTCTCTCGATCAGGACGGCGCACTTCCTCCCCCATGAACCGTCGAGGGGTGTCACTCCTGCGGACGGTATACGATGTCACCCATGAAGACGAAACCGGCCACCCCCACCCTCATCCGGGAACGTGGTTGACACCACCTCGATCCCGGGCGCCTATTGCCTCCGGCGACTCCGTTCCACTCCTTCCCGGTGCACCGATGGCGACGAAGCCCTGCCCGAACTGTGGGACGCCCGCACCCGAACGGTACTGTCCGTCGTGCGGGCAGAGTCAGGAGGACCCGCGGGTGTCGGTGTGGCGCTGGCTCCGAGACGCGGCGGACGAACTGTTCTCGCTGAACGCGCAGCTGCCGCGGACGCTGAGGCTGCTGATCGTGCGGCCGGGGAAGCTGACCGTGGAGTGGGTGGCGGGACGACGCGAGCAGTATGTCGCCCCGCTCCGCCTCTTCCTCGCGGTGCTGGTGGTGTTCTTCGCGCTGTTCTTCGCGCTCGACCTGGACCGCGCAGGCGCGGACGGTGACGGGGCGACGACGACGGTGGCGGAACTCGTCATCGGGGAGTACGGCGAGACGTCGGAGCAGGTCGCGAGTCGTGAGGCGACCCGGACGGTCGCCACGATCATCGTTTTCCTGGTGGTTCCGCTGGCCGCGCTGATCCTCAAGCTCTTCCACATCCGGTCCGGCCGGTACCTGGTCGAGCACGCGGTGTTTGCGCTGCATCTGGTGTCATTCGGGATGCTGGCAGTGTTGCTGGGGTGGGGGCTGGACTCGGTCGGGGACGAGCTCGAGGGGGCCTTCGCGTTTCTGGTGGACGATCTCCTCGCCGATGCGGTGCTGGTCTGGGGCGTGGTCTACACCGCGCTGGCGATCCGCCGATCGTACGGGCTTCGCTGGCTGCGGACCGTGGTCGAAACTGCGGGACTCTTCCTCCTGCTCCTGCTCACGGCCGCCGTCACCGCCCGCCCAATGGCCCGTCAGCTCACACTGGCGGGGATAGGTAGCGTCTCCAGGGCCGCGGAGGGGCAGGCCTACGATCTCCTGCGTCAGACCCGTGAGGCCCGGACGGAGGGCGACAGCGCACAAGTCGACCTGCTCCTTCCGCTGGCCATCACGGCGTTCCACCGGATCAGCGACGCGTCGTTCGATCAGCACGACCGCTATCACCTGGCCGAGCTTCACCTGTGGGCGGGACAGCCGTTCGCGGCCCTCGCCACGGCGGAGCGCATGCTCGGACAGGGATCCGACCACCCCGGCGCCCTCGGAATGGCCGGTC
>JBGTMU010000349.1:0-16021 GCA_041743405.1 Longimicrobiales bacterium
CAGAAGCTGGAAGAGCGTCTTCTCATCCGGATAAACGGCGAGCTGCAGCGGGGCATCCGCCTCGAGATCCAGCAGCCCGCGCAGCTCTTCCATCGCCGTGGAGAAGCCGCCGAGCCGGTCCACGAGCCCCAGCTCCAGCGCATCGCGCCCCGTCCATACGCGTCCGCGCGCCACCGCCTCCGCCTCATCGAAGCTCATTCCCCGCCCCTCGGCCACTCCGGTTACGAAATCCTCATAGACCCGGTCGAGGAAGCGCTGAAAGTGCTCCCATGCCTCGGGTGTGAAATCCTCCACCGCCGTGAAGTGCCCCGCGTTCGGCCCGGCCTCGACCCGGTCGAAGGTGACCCCGATCGATTCGAAGAAGTCCTCGGTGACGAGCTTCCCCGCCAGAACGCCGATCGAACCGGTGAAGGTGGAGGGATGCGCCACGATCCGATCGGCATCCATCGAAACCACGTATCCCCCGGAGGCCGCGACGTTGCCCATCGAGACGACCACGGGTTTTCCGGCTTCCCGTGCCCTCTGGACTTCGCGGCGGATCTGATCCGATGCCACCCAGGACCCCCCGGGAGAATCGACGCGGAAGAGAATTGCGCGGACTCGCTCGTCGTCGATCGCCGTCCGGAGCGCCGCAGCGACCGAAGCGGCCCCGAGCGCGCTGGAACCGGAAAGAGGATCGTAACCGCTCTGCCCACGCTGGATCGCCCCGACCCCGTACACGAGCGCCACGCGGGTCCCGCGGCCCCAGGCATCCACCCCGTGCGCCCTGTATTCGGTGAGCCCGACGCGCTCCGAATCCCCTTCCCCCGCCTCTACGGCCCGATCACGCGCGCCATCCAGATACCCCAGCGCATCCACGAGCCCCGCTGCGTGAGCCTCCCTCGCCATGAAGGGCCCCGCGAAGAGAAGAGCCTGTGCACTGTCGGACGACAGCCCACGACCTTCGGCCACCCCTTCGAGGAACGAACCCTGGACCGAGGCCAGAAGCGCCAGCCGCGCCTCGCGCGCGGGCTCCGTGAACTCCGTCTCCGTGAAGAGCTCCGTCGCGTCCTTGAACTCCGCGCGGCGGTCGAAGCGCGGATCGATCTCCAGTTCATCCAGCGCCCCTCGGAAGAAGGGGGCCTCCATCGAGAGGGCCGTGATCCCCACTTCCCCGGAAGGCTGGATGTGGATTTCGTCGAACGCGGTGGCCAGATGGTAGGAGAGCTGCCCCGGCGAGAACTCGCCGAAGGTTTCCGCGAAGAAGACGGTCGGCTTCCCGGAATCCCGGAAACGCGCCACCGATTCCCGGAATTCCTCGGCCATCCCCCACCCGGACAGCCCCCCACCCCCCCGCACCAGGAGCGCGGTCACCCGGGGGTCGGCCGCGGCGGCCTCCAGCGCTTCGACCACGTCGCGGGTGCGGGTCCGGCCCCGTTCCAGCGCCATGAAGAGCGGGTCGTTGCTCACCGTCTCCACCACCCCCGCCTCCAGATCGACCTCCAGGACGAAGCGATCGGGGAGGGACGGCGGCGAAAAGAGCGCCCAGCTCATCCCGATGAGGAAGAGCGCGAGGAGGAGCACGGCTCCCCCCACGGAGGCCAGGATCACGATCAGCGTGCGTTTCATCCGCCCGCTACCCCTCCCGCCACGGGGTGGTCCTCGACGAGTTCCAGACCCAGCGTCTCACCCTTCCGGAGTGCTGGAATGCCATCCACCATCCAGACCGGGGGCGGCGCATCCAGCAGGTAGTGATCGAAGAACTGCTGCATCCGGATCGTCCAGTCGAGCTGGGGATAGCGGCCGGAAACCCCATGGCCCTGCCCATTGTAATTCACGAGCCAGGTCGGCTTCCCGAGCCGCCGGAGCGCCACGAAGAGCTGGATCCCTTCTTCCCATGGCACCGCCCCGTCCTCGTCATTGTGAAGGAGAAGGAGCGGGGTTTCGATCTTGTAGGCCGTGAAGAGGGGGGAGTTCTCGATGAAGCGGTGCTGCGCGTTCCAGAGGGTACCTCCGATCCGGGACTGCCCCGTTTCATACTGCATCTGGCGCACCCGCCCGCTCGCCCAGCGGATTCCCCCGTAGGCGCTTGTCATGTTGGACACCGGAGCCCCGGCCTCCGCCGCTGCAAACAGATTCGTCCGGGTCACCATGTAGGCGATCTGGTAGCCACCCCACGAATGCCCCTGGACTCCGATCCGTGCGCGGTCAACGAACCCCTGATCCACGAGCGAGAGCACCCCGGGCATGACCGCATTCATCGCGCTCTCGCCGGGATACCCGGTCTTGTAGGGAATGTCCGGCACGAACAGGAGGTAGCCCCGGCTCACGTAGAAGCTGCGATTGATCGAGGTCCCGGTGCCTGGAACCGTGTACCCGTGGAGCCCGTTCGACGAGCGCTCGTAGAAGTAGACCATCATCGGCCACTCCTCGGTCGGGTCGAAATCCTCCGGCTTGTAGAGAATCCCCTGGAGGATCTCGCCATCGTTCGAGGTCCAGCTCACGAGCTCAGCCGTGCCCCAGACCACCTCGGACTGCTGTGGATTGGCGTCGGACATCCGGCGCCGGTTCGTGAACGCCGGGTCGGACACCCACAGATCGGGGAAGTCCTCGAAGGTGCTCCGCGTGAAGACAAAGCGGTCGGCATCCTCCGCCCGGATCGGGGTGCTGAAAGAGGCATCTTCCATGACCACCCGCTCCGGCGCGCTTCCCCGGTCCAGCCGGGTCCGATAGTACCCATCCGCCTTGCTCCAGAGGTTGAAGGCGGAGAGGAGGATCTCTTGGTCCATGGGGACTGCGGTGCCCTCGAGCCCCACCCGGGTGATCCGGAAGCGGAGGTTGTTCTCCCGTCCGTATCCCGCCGTCAGGTTCCGAGGCGCCTCTCGACCTCTCGGATCCACCAGCCAGAGATCGTGCGTGTCGTGGACGATGAGGTGGGCATCGCCCGGGGTCCATCCTCCGATCCCGGCCGACCCGACCGGCCCGGGCGTGTCCGAAAGCTCGTTGTGCACCGGGTGGGGAATCGCCGCCGTGGCATTCACCGCCTCCCTCGTGTCCAGATCCATCACCATCCAGTCGGCCGCATTCCCGTCCCACCAGTAGACGAAGCGTCCCTCCGGAGAGATCGACCCGCCGTTGCGGATGTCTTCCACGAGCAGCTCCCGGTTCCCCGTGGCCACATCCACCCGGTAGAGGTCCACAAAGCGCGTGTCCCAGGAGACACGCTGCCGGTAGGGGAGATCGTCCTCGCCGAGCGCCAGGGCGGAATTCCCCTCGCCGGGCACCGTCACGGAGAGGAGGGATGGCGTCTCGAGCTGCACGATCCGCCCGTCGCCGAGGTGCACCACGGCCTCATAGGTCCGACGTCGCTCCTCATTCAGATCGACGAGCTGATGCGGCTGGAGGAAGCCGTCGTGCCACGACCACACATCCACCTCCACCGCCTCCAGCATCTCGTTCTCCTCGCTCTCCGGGCGGGGGGCGGGCGGGCGGGGGGCGGTGCCGAAGAAGAGCCGCGTGCCATCTTCGGAGAAGGAGAGTGACCCGTTTTCACTGACGATCCATCCATCCGCGATCCCGGCACTCCCGGACATGGCCACCCTCCGGGCCTCGGAGGCTCCCGTGAGCTCGGCCATGTAGAGCGCATGCTCCGGATCCGGTTCGGGCGCCTCATCGGAGGAAGCCTGGTCGGTGTCATCGGAAGGCGACGCCTCCCAGGAGTCCCGGTTCGTGAGGAAGGCGGCCTGCGTCCCAGTCTCGTTCAGAGTGAGTCCTTCATACACCCCCCCACCCGAGAGAAGCGTCCGGGGGGCCCCTGCGGCGGCGCTCCCTTCGACCATGAACACCCCGTCTCCAGCCCCATCCGACGACGAGGCGGTCCAGACCAGCCGCCTGCCATCCTCCGTCATCGCATAGGCCACCACGTCGGGAAATACCCGTTCCTCGCCGGTTCGCAGGTTCCGATAGTGGAGGTCGGTGCCGGTGGGTTTCTCCCGATCCGACGCGGACCGGCCGTTCCCTTCCCCTGGCTCGCCGGCGGACGGCTCGGCGGCAGCGCCTTCCGGCGAAACCTCCTCCCCGCCCTCGGTGGAATCCGCAGCCTCCCGGTGCGCCTCCCTGTGGATCGCCACCCATTCCATGGATTCATCCGGAAGCGTGAATGCCTTCAGCCGGTCGATGCGGGTGATCTCTCCCGAGCCGAGATCGAGTATTCCAAGGGAATCGCGGGGTGCGGAATCGCCGCGTCGATTGCTCTCCTCTGCGGCATCGCGCGCCTCCTGGGTCGGGTCTATCCGGAATACGAGGAACCTCGAGTCCCGCGAAAAACGGGCATCCCTTCCCCGATCGATCCGGATCACCCTCTCCCCCTCGACCGCCCGGACCTCCAGCGTCGCATCGCCATGACCGGGTACGATCCGGTACTGCACCCATCCCCCGTCTGGCGAGAGCGCCGGCTGCTGGATCCGGTTCCAGCGATCGTAGTCGCTGTGGTCCAGTGGCCGCTTCTCCTGCGCAGCGACTCCGCCGGGAAGGAAGGCTCCCGCCAGAAGGAGAAGAAGGGCGGTGCTGATGACGTTCCGGGAGCCGCGCGGCGGGTGCGGGGCCCGGTGTGCGCGGGGAGCTCGGGACAGTCCTCGCATGCGTGGGAACTGCGGGAGAGGAAGGCTTGCCATTTGAGACTCGCAGGCTGGGGTGAGGCAGGAAAAACGCGGGGGCCGGACCCCCGGCGGGGCCGCGCCCATGGGAAACGCGGCCCATCCTGCCACGGTAGAGATCCCCGACCCGCCCGGCAAGCGCGACCGCCTCAAACCGATCCGAGCGCCCCTTCCGGACACGGTCCCCGAGTTGACCAGGGCCCCGCAGGCCCGAACCGGACATCCTCTCCGACACGGCCTCCAGCACGGCCTCCGACACAGCCTCGACACGGCCTCCCACACGCCCTCGGCCCCGCACCCCCGACCCGGGCCCGACCCCTCCTCTTGACGCAGCATCGGGCGACCCCCGAGGATCCCCGGGTGGAAAGACGTCCTTCCGCTCCGAGAAATCCCCTTCCCCGAGAAATCCGGTGCCCAGTCTTCTCTTCCTGCTCCTCGCTGCCTTCGCTCCTCCTCTGCAGGAAGCGCCACCCGTCGACCCCCCGCTCCGGGTCTACCTCTGGACCATGGACCAGGGCGACGAGGTGTACGAGCTCTTCGGGCACAATGCCCTGGTGATCGAGAACACGGTCACGGGGGAGTCGTATGCGTGGAACTGGGGCCTCTTCAACTTCGAGGATGTGGATTTCATCCCCCGCTTCCTCCGGGGAACGATGCGCTACTCGATGGGGCCGGCGTACACGGATGAGTTCCTCGCCGCCTACATCCGCGCCGATCGCTCCGTCTACCGGAACGAGATCGCGCTTACCGACCGGCAGGCACGCGAGCTGGACACCTTCGTCCGCTGGAATTACCTCCCGGAGAATCGCCCCTATATCTACGACTACTTCCGGGACAACTGCTCGACCCGGGTGCGCGACGCTCTCGACCGGGTCCTGGGGGGGGTGCTCCAGCCCCATTTCGCAGGACGGGCGACCGATCGGAGCTACCGCTGGCACTCGCGTCGCCTGGTTCAGGTCACTCCCTGGGTCGATCAGGGGCTCTCCTTCCTGCTGGGAACCCGCGGGGATCCCCCGGTCTCGGAATGGGAGGCGATGTTCGTTCCGATGGAGCTGATGAGGCACCTCGAGGGGTTCGAGGTGTTCGATGCGGAGGGGCGCCCCCGCCCCCTGCTGGGTCCGCGGGAGATCCTGTTCCAGTCATCCCGACCTCCGACTCCGGCGGAGGCCCCGAGCTTTTCCTTCCTCTGGCTTCTCGCCGGGATCGGCGCGGGTGGCGCCGTCCTGTTTCTCGCTCGCATCGAAGGGAGCCGCGTGGCTCGGCTGGGCTTCGTGGGCGCCGTCACCGCCTGGGGGACATTCGCGGGCCTCCTGGGCGCGCTCCTCGTCTCGGCCTGGTTCACCGACCATGTGTTCATCCACTGGAACGGGAACGTGCTCTACACCAGCCCGCTCGCGCTACTCCTTCCTCCGCTCGCCATTCTCGGCCTGTTCGGAGAGAGCGGGGCTGCGCGGGCGGGGCGGCGCTGGGGCGCCCGGATCGGGATTTTCGTTGCCGGAGGATCCGTGCTGGCTCTGCTGGCTCAGCTCACCCGTCTCATTGAACAGGGAAACCTCGAGGTGATCGCCATGGCAGTCCCCCTGAACCTCGCCGTCGCCTTCGGACTGCTCGTCCGGAACCGGAAACCCGCCGAAGCGCGGTGGGCCGAGGCGGCCCGCCGTCACGACGCCTCCGCCGACCGCGTGATCGAAGCCGCGCTCGCGGTCCCTGCCCACGCCTGGCACACCCCCCGTGCCGAGGGGAAGTGGTCGCCCGAAGAGGTGATGCACCACCTTGTCCTCGGCTACGAGGTGCTCGCAGGTGAACTCGCCGGAGGGCCTGGGATGCGGCTCAAAACCCGGGGTTGGCAGCGCTTCCTTCTCTACTTCACCTACAGGCGGCAGATCCTCGCCGGAAAGGGGTTCCCTTCCGGAGCGAAGGCGCCAAAGGAAGTGCGTCCGGCCCCGCGCCGCGAGGCACCGGATGCGCCAGAAGGGGCGCGCGAGGCCACTCTGGCCCGATTCCGTGCGAGCCGCGAATCCTTCGTCCAGGCGCTCGAGGAAGCCCGTCGCACCCGCCCGAAAGCTACGGTCACGAACGCCTACTTCGGCGCTCTCTCACTCGAGGAGGCCTATCGCTTTGTGGCCCACCACCTGGATCACCACCGACCGCAACTCAGGATCGGGTAGAGAAGCCCCCTACTGTACCCTTACCGTCCCTCGCATCCCGCCCGAAGCTGACCCGTGCAGGGTGCAGAAGTAGACCAGTTCACCCGCCGTAGTAGGCATCGTCACCCGATGCGTGCCAGTGCTCTTCGTCTCGGAGTTGGAGAGGGTCCCCGAGGCCCAGGTCACATTGTGCACGTCGCTCCCACCCCAGGTCCAGGTCACGGTCGCCCCCGGGGATACGAGAATCGCTCCGGGATTGAAGTTGTTGTCCAGTACCTGGACTGAAGTGGTGGCGACCGGAGTCCCACCACCCCCTCCTCCCCCGCCTCCTCCGTTCCCCCCTCCGTTGGGATCCGAAGGAGAGTCACCCCCGCCACATCCGGACAGCGCCAGGACGACCACAGTCATCGTGGGGAACACACATGCAGTAGCAAATCGATTCATCTCAACTCCTGGTCAGAGGTCGGACTCGCGGGGGTGACGATGATCACCCCTCGCATCCCCACCATCTCGTGGGGGGAACACTCGTAGACGTAAGTGCCGGAAACCGTGAAGGTGTGGCGGAAACTCTCCCCGCCCCGGAGAATCCCCGAGTCGAAGGGTTCGGCCCCGGGGGGAAGGGAGATCCGATCCGGATTTCTTACCGCCGCCGGATCCGCGGTCACCGTGTGGATCATGGTCCCGGTGTTCCGCCAGAGCACCGTCGTGCCCGCAGGAACGCGAAGGGTATCGGGCACAAAGCGCAGGTCGTCGGTCAGGAGCACCTCGAACTCGGTCCCGTTGCCCGGTTCGCTCCGAGCGCCGGTGCGACCCGAACTCCGAGGGAGGTACCTCGCGGCCGTGAGGGGGACCGTGAACTCGAAGCCCCACGTCGTCCGGAAGGGGGTGGAGATTCCCTGAAGAGTCGCGGTCCGCGTGTTCGCAACCTGGATCGAGAGGGTATGTGGGGTTGCCGGGATGCGAAGCTGGATTCCGGCTCCCCATGTGGTCCCCTCGTCTTCCCCGGCCACGCGGAGGCTCCCGATATCCCCGGCCAGTGCCAGTCCTTCGGTGACCTGCAGGCTCGCACCCACCGTGGCGCCCACACCGGCCTCCCCGTTTCCGAAGGCATCCCCGAGGCGTCGTGCACTTCCGATCAGAGTCACGCGGGAGTCCGCGATGGCCGGCCGCAGAGCGAGGGTCAGATCCGCATCCCAGCTTCCTGCCGCACCATTCCTGGCGCCGGTGACGGCAGCCCTCAGGGGCCCGTCCCATCGATCAAGGGGAGCCCATCGCAGGAAGGCCTCCCATTCGTTCGCGCGATCTCCGGCCACGAACGAGTTCGAGGCGAACTGGGCCCCGGCCATGAACCCGGATGGCAGCGGGAGAGCCGCCAGCATGGTCGGAGAGTTCGTCACCTTCCTCTCATCCCCGAGATCGGCCATCCAGAACCGGTGCACGAGGTGGAAGTGGAGAACGCCGGGAGAGCCGACCCAGCCGTTCGACAGATTGGGTGAGCGATCCAGGACGGACTGGGCGCCCAGGGAGACTGGAATGGATACGACGGCGGCCGAAAGAAGCGCCCCGCGGACAAGTGCGGCCGGGAAGCGGCGGCGGACCCGGCGAACGGGATCCGGGGAACCACCCTTCGGAGCCGAGGTGCGATGAACGTCCAAGAATATCTCCGGAGGCGAAGGGCATACGACGAAAACCCATCAACTCCGGCAACTCTACGACGATCCTACCGTAAATTCAACCCTTCACGCGTGAATTCCATCCACGAACAACGCTCTGGCAGCATAAACGACCGGTTGCCTACCGCTCCAGAGCAAGCCTCCGCGTCTCTTTCGCGGTCGTCAGCACGATCGTCGTCCGCGTGGAGGCGACGTTCGGGATCCGCTGGATCTTCTCGTCGAGGAGGCCTCCGAGTTCGTGGGTCCCCTTGACCCTCACCTTCACGAGGAAGCAGTCGTCCCCCACCACCCGGTGCACCTCCTGCACCTCTGGAAGAGCGGCGAGCGCACCCGCCACCTCGTTCGCGACCGCTCCATCGCCGGTCTGGACACGGACGAAGGAAACCAGGCCTCGGTCCAGCGCCATCGGGTTGATCCGGACCTCGTACCCCTCGATCACCCCGCCCTCTTCGAGCTTCCGGATCCTCTGGTGGACGGCGGAAGGGGCCATCCCCACGGTGCGAGCGATCTCGGCGGCCGAGGTACGGGCGTTCGCCTGCAGGATCGCCAGGATCTGCAGGTCTACCTCATCGATGGGGAATCCGACCACTGGGACCTCTCTTCCTGGGTTACCTCCATCCCCGCTGGAAGGCCGAGCGGGCCGGAGGTAGCTATTCGTGGGAACCGAAGACCCTGAAGTAGTAGCGTGGCGAGCATGCTTCATCAACGGCCTTCCAGGTCACGGCCTCTCCCGAACGGGTGGCAACCCGGGATGTCGAGGCACGGCAGTCTCGAAGGCCGCCGACTCACCGATCCGGGCGACGGATCACGATCAGGAAGTCCCCCTCGATCCGATGACGCCGGAACCCCAGGAGATGGAGGAGCTGGAGGGCGTACCACCGCGCCACTCGACGGTTCACGATCAGAGCTTCCGGGCGGAGAGGATCCTGTCGGATCCCGGGAAGCCGATGCACCCACCGGTCGACGCGCGCCTTCCGGAGCACCCTCGAGAGGTGCAGCCAGAAGACCCGGAACTCCCTGACCATGAAGAACCCGTCTTCGCCCTGGGCCTGATAGAGAGGCATCAGAAGGCGACCGGTTTCCGGGACAGGCACCGGACCGCGAAGATCGTCGGCCACGGGTTCCCCCTTCCGAACGGGGGTGAAGTTCGCGAACCCCTCACGCATCCGGAAGGCGTCCGCAGGCGTCACGGGGTGCCGGTACCGGAGTTCGAGCACGGCCGGGTGACGACGCCCTTCCCGGGCGAGCAGCTTGCGAGCCTCCGAGAGTTCGGGGAGGCGCGCCTCGGGGAGCAGGCCGACCGCCGCGAGAACCAGCCAGACGGCCGCCTCGGCCCGGTCCACACTCAGAGGGTCGTCGTGCTGCCCGCTTTCGAAGGCGAGCGTGATGACCTCCCGGTCGCCCAGGTAGTCGTGCAGAGTCCCTTCCACCAGCTCCTCGAGGCCGAGCACCATGGGCACCGGGATCGCCTGCGCAAGCGCGCGGTTCTCGAGCGAGTCCGCGACTGTCGTGAAGACGCCGTCTTCCCCCGAGGTCGTGTGGAGATCGAGTGCGTAGATCGGTCCGCGTCGATCGCCCAGTACCCGGTTCAGCTCGCCCAGGAGCTCGAGCTGCTCGTGGTCCTCCACCTGCAACGGCCTGTCTTCCCTGACGGGGTCTTCGAGCGCTGCAAGCCTGCCCGCGGTCCAGGACCGGTTCAGATCGCGGTCCACGAAACGCGTCCTCCGTGCGAGGGCGCTTCGATTCCCGGTCAGGAAGATCACCCTCCCTTTCAACTCGGCCGCTCGGGTCAGGAGGCCGGCCGTGACACGCCGCACCCCACCCACCCCCGCAGTCTCGTTCCCATGGATCCCACACACCACGATCAGAGTGGGTCCCGGCCCGTCCGGCCCCATCTCCCCCATCACGCGCGGGAGGTGTTCGGCTCCGATCACGCCTCCTCGTCCAGCAGGCGCGCTTCAAGAAGGCCGTACGCGATCGGGAGGATGTCCCGCTCCGTCACGATCCCGACGAGCTTCCCATCCTTCACCACGGGGAGGCAGGAGAGCTGCCGTTCGCGCATGAGGCGGATGGCGTCGAGGGTCGGGGTGTCCGGCGCCACGGTCAGGGGGTCGGACTCCATGATCTCTCCCGCTGCCCTCTCTTCCACCTCACCACCCAGACCGGACTGGGCGAAGAGCCGGAGAATCGTGCGGTAGGAAATGATTCCGACCAGGCAGTGATCCTCGTCTTCCACGAGGACATGGCGGATCGCCTTCCTGTCCAGGAGAAAGGTCACGAGATCGATGGGCTCATCCTGCCGGATGGTGACGAGGCGGGTGGTCATGTACTGCTCGACGCGGAGGTAGTGCTGTCTCCACCCCCCTGCGTCCGTCAGGTCTGCGAGGGGCCACTCGTGAACGGGAATTCCATCGGTCTGGTGGCGAACGGTTGCAGCCGTGACCGCCGCAAGCCTTTCGGTCTGGGTGCCCTGGTTCTTGAGGGCAGCGAGCGACCGCATGGTCCAGACGGCGCCGTTCTGCCCCGATTCCACCCGTTTTCGGATCACCCCCAGATAATGGTCCGCAGTCTCGGCGAACACCCCCGCATCAATCAACCCCTCCCGGGCAATCGGAAGCAGGGTTTCCAGCACCAGGCGCGGGGCCGATACGGGCTCGTCGCCCAGCCAGGTGAGAGCCGCCTTGAGGCCGACCCGCGATGCGCTCAGGAAATTTCCCCTTACATCGTCGAAGTCGAGGAGCGTCGACACGTCGCCGTACGCCTTCACCATCCCCAGGACCGACCCCATCCAGAACGCCATGTTGGCCACTTCGTCGACGGTACTCGGGCCGGAGGGGAGCGCACGACACTCGATCCGGAGGTGCGGCTTCCCCTCGGTGATCCCGTAGCAGGCGCGATTCCACCGGTAGATGGTGCTGTTGTAGAGCTGCAGCGCCTCCAGCTTCGGAACCTCCCCTCGTTCGAGCGTCTCGAAGGGATCCCCCTCGACCTCCGCGGCGAGGAGCACGGGGAAGCGTGCGATGTCTTCCTGGTAGAGGTCGAGGACGGAGTTCCGGACCCACTGATCTCCGAACCGCACGCGAGGTGAAAGCTCCCGTGTGTGAAGGGTTCCGGACCGCGTGTCGAGAGACTGCTGGAAGAGGGCGATCCGAGTTTCGGACCAGAGTCGCTTCCCGAAGAGAAGCGGGGAATTCACCGCCGCGGCAAGGACCGGAGCCATCACGAGCTGGGCGGCGTTGTAGAAGGCCGGGAACTCCTCGGCCGACACCTGGAGATGGGCCTGGAACGAGGTATTGCAGGCCTCCAGCATCACCGAGTCGTGTTCGATGAGGAGTTCGTCGGTCCCCTCGATTCGAAGTCGATAGGCCGGGCCGCTCCGGTGCTTGCTGAGCGCATCGTTCAGGGCGTAGTAACGTTCCCTGGGTGTGATGTTGTCCAGGGTAAGGTCGGACTGGACGAGCGTCGGCAGAATCCCCGTCAGTATGAGCTTGGCGCCCTCCTCTGCGGCGGCCGAGCGCGCCCGGCCCACGAGGGTGTTCAGCTCGGCCTCGAGCTTCCGGAGTTCGTCCCCTTCGAGAAGCTGAGGGCTCAGATTGAGCTCCAGGTTGAATCGGGCGAGTTCCGTGGTGAAGGGCTCGCCCAGCCGCTCGAGCACTTCGACTCCGAGAGGCGCCGGTCGCCAACCGTCCCCTACGAGAAAGAACTCCTGCTCGGCTCCGAAGCGCCGGACTCCCGATTCGATCAGCCCGTCAGCCACCATCTGCTCCAGGGCCTTGAGATCCCGGAGCACGGCCCTGGTGAAGTGGCGAACCGTCTTCGGGTCCTCGGCCGGAACGACGTTCAATCCCATGGTCAGGCTCGGTCCTGAGAGAGAGGGAGGGCGCCCGGCGTCGCCCGGAGGCACGCGCGGCAGGGACGGAATCGCAGAGTGGTGAATGGGGCCATGGAAGGCAAGGAGCGAGTCGCAGTCGACGAACCCTCGCCGGATGCTATATTGCCCTGCCCGATGTTCCCGCTACCCTCCCCTCCCCTGACGGAGGTCAGAACCCAGTGACCCGCGTTCTCGTGACAGGAGCCGGCGGACAGATCGGCACCGAAATGGTCCCCGCACTCCGCGCGCGCCACGGGGGTGAAGCCGTACTCGCTACAGACTTGACCGAAGCTCCCCCCGGGCACCCGATCCGTGAGTCGGGCCCCTTCGCGACGCTGGACTGCACTGATACGACCGCGGTCCAGGCGATGGTGCGGGAGCACCGCCCGGACGTGATCTACCACCTGGCGGCCCTCCTCTCGGCCGTGGGTGAACGGAAGCCACTCGAAGCCTACCGGGTGAATCTGGGGGGGCTCGTGGTGGTGCTCGAGGCCGCCCGGGAAGTGGGGTGCGCCCTGTTCACGCCCTCATCCATTGCCGCCTTCGGTCCGACCACCCCGCAGGACCCCGCCCCGCAGGACACGATCCAGCGCCCCACCTCCATGTACGGTATCACGAAAGTGGCAGGGGAACTGCTCTGCGACTATTACCACGCCCGCTTCGCACTCGACACGCGCGGCGTCCGCTTCCCGGGGATCATCTCGCATACCGCGCCTCCGGGGGGCGGCACGACCGACTACGCGGTCGAGATTTTCCACCACGCGCTCGACCAGGGTCGCTACACCTCGTTCCTGGCCCCCGACACGCAGCTCGACATGATGTACATGCCCGATGCGGTGAGGGCGGCACTCGAGCTCATGGAGGCGGACCCAGCCCGCCTGGCGCACCGCAACGCCTTCAACATCACCGCGATGCAGCTCACTCCGGCCACCCTCGCCGAAGCCATCCGGCAGCGCATCCCCACCTTCGAGATCGACTACGAGGTGGACCCCATCCGGCAGGCGATCGCGGACTCCTGGCCGCGGAGCCTGGATGACTCGACCGCCCGCGAGCAGTGGGGCTGGGCGCCCGAGTACGGGATTGATGCGATGGTCGACGACATGCTCCTGAACCTGCGAAAGGCCCGCCATGCCCCATGATCGACTGAATGAGACGCTCGCTTCCCACGTCGCAGGGCTCGAGGAGCTCGGAACCGCCAAGGGAAGGGAATACATCGTCAGCCGGGTCGTCCGTCCCGACACCACCCGCGGCCCCCGGTTCTTTCTGGAAGGATACGGCAATCGGGAGTTCCTCCGGTTCAACTCCAACTCCTATCTGGGACTCGGACTGAACCCGGCCGTCATCGAGGCGGAAGAGGAAGGGTCACGGGCCTTCGGGGCCGGCCCGGGAGCGGTCCGCTTCATCTCGGGCGCCTACGCCCCGCACCGCGATCTGGAACGCCAGCTCGCCGCCTTTCATGGGAGGGAGGCCGCGATGGTCTTCTCGTCGGCCTACGCGACCGTGCTCGGGACCCTCGTCCCCCTGATCACGCCGGAGACGGTGGTGATCTCGGACGAGCTGAACCACAACTGCATCATCAACGCGATGCGGCTCGCCCGGCCCGCGGCGAAGGCGATCTACCCTCACCTGGATCTGGAGGCGCTGGACGCCGCTCTCCGGGAGTATGAAGGGAAGGCCGCGCGGGCCGTGATCGTGACCGACGGGATCTTCTCGATGCGCGGGGACCATGCCCCGCTGGATCGGATCATGGCGCTGGCCCGGGAGCACGACGCCCGCTATCCGGAGAACGTGGTGGTGGTCGTCGACGACTCCCACGGAGTGGGGGCCTTCGGGACGACGGGGCGCGGGACGGAGGAATTCACCAGCGCACCCCCGAGCGATGTCCTGATCGGGACCCTGGGGAAGGCCTTCGGAGTGAACGGAGGCTATGTCACTGGAGGTGAAACGCTGATCCGCTTCCTTCGTGAGAGCGCACCCACCTATATCTATTCCAATCCGATCACTCCGGGAGAAGCGCTGGCCTGCCTGAAGGCGATCGAGATCGTGGACTCCCCCGAAGGAACCGCCCTCCTCGAGCGGCTCCGCGGACTCACGCGGCGCTTCGAAGAAGGGCTGGGCGAGCTGGGGATCGAGACCATTCCCGGGGCTCACCCCGTGGTCCCGATGATGATCCGCGACACCGCGCGCACCCGGGCGCTCGTACGCCACCTGTTCGGGGAGAACATCCTCGTCACCGGCCTCGCCTTCCCGGTGGTGCCGAAAGGGGACGAGGAAATCCGCACCCAGATCAACGCGGATCACACGGACGGGGATATCGGGATCATCCTGGATGCACTGCGGCGGTTCGAACGGTAGCAGAAGCCGCCGGGGGAAGCGCCCCATGGGCCCCTGCGGACTCGAGGGGGCGTGGACTGATGGCTCGGCCTGCGGCTACTGCGGAACGACCCCACCCCCCTCGCTTCCACCCCAGTATGCGACCCGCAGGGAGAGCAGGCCCAGCTCCTGCAGGGCGGCCCGTTCCGACTCCCCCGCCCGCAGTCCTTCGACGTAGGGTCCGATCACTTCCACTGGACCGGCCACCCTCCATGCGGCCCGGGTCGGTCCTCCGCGATAGTCCACGCTCACGAGGATGTCCGCGAGCGTCCACTCACGGAGAGCCGTGCGCCCCACCGGCTGCGCGGGATCGAGGCTCAGCGCCCGGGCCTCCCTGGAGAGAAAGCGGGCAGAGACCTCGAAGGCAATCGTCGACTCGCCCGCCCAGAAGTCATCCCCCACCTCCACTGTGGGCACCTCTTCTTCCGGCCCGGTCTCCTCCCCATCCATACTCTGTTCGGGGGGAAGCGCATGCGTGGGAGGAAGGGCGGCCTCCTCCTCGGCGGGGCGCTCCATGACGCGGCACCCGGACACGGCGAGGATGAGCAGTACGATCGCGAGCGGACGAGGGTATCTCATGACTCAATCTCCCCGCACGGGAGACTCACCACAAGGGTCCTGCGAGCGTGTGCGCATTGTGTGTGCGCGTTGTTCTGCGTTGCGTGTGCGTTGACAGGGAAGGCCTTTTAACGACTTCCCCCGCTGGCGGCTCCAACTGTCAGAAGCGGAGCCGGCACTCACCTTCTCAACGACACCCCAACTCTGATCAACGGAGGCATCCATGAACGCCTGTTCCCGAATCCCGCGGTGGATTCCAGCCCTTGCGGCCCTGATCGCGGTGGCCCCGCTCGGGCTCTCTGCCCAGACGCCCGCCGAAAGACCGGAGCGCGCGCAGCTCCGGATGACCTCGCCCATCGAGCGAGTCCTCGAATTGCGTGAGGCACTCGAGCTCACGCCCGAGCAGGTGAGACGGCTCGAAACCTTCCATAGCGCATCCACTCAGCGGAGCGCCGGAGCACGGGCCCGGGTGGAATCCGCCCGGGAAGAGGCCCAGGCCCGCATGGAAGCGACCCGCGAGGAGATGCGGGCGCGCGCTGACTCAATGCGGCAGGAGCGTCAGGCGAACCCGCAGGCCCGGGGTGCACGTCCCGGAGGCATGGGAAGGGAAGGAATGAGGGGCCCACGCCCATCGGCAGAGGCCCGCCCCGCTGCGGATCCTGAGGTTCGAGAGGCGATGGAAACGATCCGAGCCGAGCAGGTCGCGGCCATTGCGGAGCTCCGCGCGACCCTCACGGCTGAGCAGATGAGCCAGTTCCAGCGCGC
>JBGTMU010000350.1:0-13520 GCA_041743405.1 Longimicrobiales bacterium
GGCGTCCAGGATGGATCCGGCGCAGTGCCTTCGCACCGAGTGACACCGAGCGAGGGCGGCTGGACCCCGGAGGTTCGACCTCAGTGCTGCGCGGCGAGCCTCTCCAGGATCGAGGTCCACCCCTTCGCGTGCTCCGTGGCCTGCGCCTCTTCGGGGAAGCCCTCGTGCAGCAGGACCACCTCCGTCGCGCCGTTCCGCTCGTGGAATTCGAGCGTCACCACGGTATCCCGGTTGCCGCCGTGCTGGGGCTGCTCTTCCCATCGCCAGGTGAAGACGAGCCGACCGGGACGGTCGATCTCTCGGTAAGTCCCGGCGGCGGTATGCAGATTTCCCTCCGGGTCACGCATGCGGATGCGGAAGGCACCGCCGACCCGCAGGTCCACTTCGGCCAGCGGAATGTCCATCCCCTGCGGGGCGCACCACGCCTGCAGGGACTCCGGCGTGGTCCAGGCGTCGAAGACGCGCTCTCGAGGCGCCTTCACCATTCGGGCCACCTTGAGGGATGCGCCCGTTGCGGGGGCTTCCGTCTCCTCGTCGCTCATCGTTCCTCCTCGTGTTCGAGATAGCGGGCCAGCGCACCCAGGTGGTCCGTCCAGAAGGCGCGGTAGCGCTCCACCCACGCGGAGACCTCGGCGAGAGGCTCCGGATCGGCATGGCACCGCGTGACACGACCTTCGGGGATGCGCCGCACGAGCCCCGCCCCCTCCAGCACCGACAGATGCTTCGAGATGGCGGGGCGGGAAACGTCGAAAGGCGCCGCGAGCTCGCCTACCGTCGCGTCGCCGTCCGCTAGGCGCTCCAGAATGGCGCGTCGCCTCGGGTCCGAGAGCGCCGAAAAAACCGCGTCGAGCATCGATGCGTCGGGTACAATGGTAACCATATGGTTACCAATATGCTGCGGGACCGCGGAGGGCGCAAGGGTGGATTGATGCAGCTCCTGACCCTGAGCCTGGTTCACAGCGGCAGACGGAACGAGCGCAACAGGGCGTGTAGCATCCCGCGGGCAGTGACGACGTCACGATTCGGGTCCCTGGCGTGTTCCCTGATAGAATTCACTCACACGGGAAGCCACATGACATATCATCATTCGCGCCTCGCGGCGGCTCTCCTGGCGCTGGCCGCCACGCTCTCCTGCGAGTCTCCGACGGACACTGCACCGGACCTGCTGGTTGCCGATGCGCTCGAGGCCCGGCTGTCCGGAGAACTGGTTTTCCTGGCCATGCGGATCACGCCCGACACTCATATGTCTGCGCTCTTCGTCGGAGCCGCGGTCGAAGACGACGCAGGCTGCCTTCGCCTCGATTCGCCCGATCGCGCAACTGCGGTCTGGCCACGAGGCTGGGGTTTCGAGCGGCGGGACGGCACGGTCCGGATCCTGGACGCCGACTGGAAACTCGTGGCCCGCATCGGGGAGCAGGTGAGCCTGGGAGGCGGCGAGGTCGAGACGCTTCCGGCCGCGATGGGCTTCACTCAGGCCGACCGCGACCTGGCCGAGAACCATTGCCCGGGACGGTACTGGATCGTCAGCGACGCCGGGTGATCCCCTCCGCGGGAGCGCCGGACCGGACGAGATGATCCGGCCGGATCGCGCGGGTCAAGGAGCGCTCCTGCGGAGTCGATACACCACGAGCGACTCGACGTCAAAAGCGTCGCGCTCGATCCCGGCGACGAAATCCCGACCAATTTGTCGGACCTCCAGGTTCGAGGGTAACTCGACCGTGGCAAGCCAGCCACCGTCTGAGGCGAGTACATCCCACGTCGCCGAATTCTCCCAGGGCAGCCGATAGCGTTCCGCCCAGATCATCCCGTCTTCCGCGACAATCAGGTTCTGGATATCCGGAAGCTCGGAAGGCAGCGGCAGATCCGACGCATGGATCTGCGCGAGCAACTGGCGGCGGCCCGGCTCCGCAGCTTCGATCTGGTGGCGCTGGTACTGACGCCAGTATTCCCGCGTTGCCCGACGAGGGGGCGACCACCGATGAATGGTTCGCAGTGTGCCATTCGCGTCGTGCCGGCGGATCTCCGCATCCCCTCTCTCGGAGAATACGATGCTGCCGCCTGCTGTGACGACGACGGGCTCGACCGTGAAGGGCACACGCACGGTTCGCTGGCGCCCGCCCATGTCGACAGCTACGCGGGGACCACTTCGGACGCGGATCAGCTCGTGCGAGTCGGTCCAGTCGGGCAGGACTCTATGATAGCTGAGCAGGAAATGCCGTACTCGGCCGTTCTCCACCATGAGTCCGCCGTTGGCGGGCGCGACGGCGAGCCAGTGTCCATCGGCGAATACACCACGAGGCGCGCCCGCGTCAAGTCCTGGCAATGACCGCAGCCGGATCAACTCCGGGGAATCCAGGTTCGCATCGATCAGGTGCATGCGGCCGTTGAACCGGTCGTCGATGGCCAGGCGCCCGTTCGCCAGCGCGTAGAGCTCCATCGACGCCATCGCATGAAACTCCCTGGGCCCTGCGCCAGCGCGGCCGTACCCAGCCACATATGCGCCGGCGTCATCGAACTTCCGCACCTGATGCGCTCCCGAGACGCTGGCATAGGTTTCGCCGAGGTCCGTACGGTGAACGCCGGCTACTCTCCACAACTCGTACGGGCCTGCTCCGGACGAGCCACCGATCACCAGTTGCGGGCGGGCGTCCACCTGGAATCGAATACTGGACGAGGCTGCCCGGCTGCTGGTAATCCGCACACCCGCACTGTCACGGCCGATCGGCGCCTGTCCGCGCAAGGGGACAGCCGCAAGGGCTGAAGCTGTCAGCAACACCAGCAGCACTGGATTTCTCATGTCGCCTCCCTGGGAGAAATGGCTTTGTGGTCACATCCTCGGGTTCCACTTTCCGTTCGATCCCAGTGGCCAATGCTTTGGTTGCCATACCGAAGGGTTCTCCTGTGGCCGTCTCAGCGCCGCAGCGTGTGCAGCCGGACATGCTCCACGTCGTATTCGTCGCGCCAGAGACAGAGCACCCATGTGCCGCCGACGGACAGCAGGCGACACCCTGCGGGCGCAGCGACCCGGGCGCGCACGCCAACACCGGTCATGACCAGCCAGGCGGTTCGACCCTGGGTACCGGTCCAGCTTTCGAGCCAGACCTCATCCTGGGGACCCGCTACCACGGACCGCACCAAGGGTGTGGTCCCGGAGCGTGGCAGTCCGTCCACCCACTCGGCGATCACGCGACGGTCGTTCGCCGTCCCTGCGCGGCGCAGCACTTCGGCGGCGGAGTCCTCCACGTCCGCCTCCGTGACCGACCGGGGACTGAGCGGGATCGGTACGCGCCTCGCATCGGAGCCATCGTGAGCGAACGAGTGGAGAGTCGGACGGTCCGCCGTAACGACGAAGATCCGGTTGGCGGTGGCCGTCCAGAGGAGGCCACCGATCGGAGTGTAAGGCCGCGGCACTGGGACACCTTCGCGATCGGTACGGATGCTGTCAGCCGCGAACCAGCCAATCGTGTCTGGTGTGCTGGCGCGCGGCAGGCGCATCAATCCGATGGTCTGCCGGTACTCGCCGGTCACCCGACCGAACAGTCGCTCCCTGCCCAGCACCAGGACCGAGCCGTCGGGCAGGAGCCCCCCATGTACGCCATTGAACCGCACATCGAAGAGGCCTTCGACAACGGTGCGCTCGGTCCGGAGCGCAGCGCCCCCGGCGCTGAACCGGATCACGCGGCCGTGGTTGTCCAGCACGAGGATCGTATCCCCTTCAACAACGAGTGACAGGGGGACCCGGAACTCGCCCGGTCCATCGCCCGATCTGCCGAGATCCCGAACGTGCCTGCCACGCTCGTCGTAGACGCGCACGGCTGGCAGCATCGCGTCCAGAATTGCCACGGAACCGTCGCTCAGCCGCTGCGCCGCTATCACCCGTCCGAGCTGGTCCGCAGGGCCGCGAACCCCTGCCCCGATCTGCAGGGAAGGGTTGGGGCCGATGCTCCAAGCCCCGCTCTGCCCTTCTGCAATTCCCGCCGTCAATGTCGCGAGACAGGCGCCCATCGCCGCCACAAGACAGCGCTCGTTCAGCCGAAACCCTCGCCTCATCGTACTTTCTCCACGATCCAGTTCCTCCCCGGAAAATCGAGCCAGGTCCAGTGGATCCCCTCCGGTTCGAAACTGATCTCGGCCCATTGCCACGGAGATACGAAGACACCTTCCCGGGTAGGAATCAGCGGTGTCCGCGTCCCGTGTTCAGGATCGATATAGACCAGGCGACCCCCGGTTTCCTCCAGTGTGAATGTGAAGCCCCAGGCATGCTGATAGTCCCCTTCCATGGCTCGCAGCTCACCTGGACTCCTCGGCACCGCGTCGAAGGGTAGTCGGCGCTCGAGGATCTCTTCGATACGCGGATCTTGCCACTCGCCGAAAACCAGTGCCGTAACGCCATCACTGATTTCTTCATTGAGGCGCGAATAGTTGTTTCCAAGCACGACCACGAGCACGTCGTCTCCGAAGAATGCCTGAACAGAGGCCGTGTAGCCGGGGCCTCGTCCTCCCAGGTACATGCGCGGCCGGCCGAAGGCGGATTCGCTCAAGGTCAGAACCGAATCCCTCTTCGAGGAAGGCATCAGCCGGTCGTCACGCAAGGCCCGGTAGAAGGCCCACACATCTTCAACCGTCGCGTATGCGGAGCCGGCGCCAATCTTGTTGGAAGGATGGACGAATGGACCGGGCGCGAGTTCTCCGTCTTCTCCTATCGTGTATCCCTCGGCGAGGTCGGCGATGATCGTCTGCCCGGACCAGTTGCCACTTCGAGTCATCCCGGCGGGCTCGAATACCCATTCCTGAATCAGCTCCTCGTACTCGAGATCTGTCGCGATTTCGAGGATTCGGGCCAGCACCGTGTAGCCGCCATTGCTGTAGCCGTACCTGCTTCCGGGCTCGAAAACGAGCGGTTCCTTTCCGAGTGAGTCGACGAGCGCGTGAATACCGTGCCGGATCTTCTGCCCCTGAGGGAACCACTCCAGATCGTCGCTATCGATGATGCCTGACCGGTGCCCTATGATCTGTCGAACGGTGATGTCATCGCCTCGGGGGAACGTCGGGAGAAAGTGTGAGACTTGATCTTCCGGTCTCATGACCCCCGCCATCATCAGCCGCTCGGCGGCGATTCGCGTGAATGCTTTCGTGACCGAAGCGACCGGGAACCGGGTGTCCGGACGGTTCGCTGCCACGTGCTCCGCATCGGCCAGACCATGCCCACGGCTGTAGACGATCGAATCGGCACGTGCCACGAGTACCGAACCCGACCAGTAGCCCTCCTGGACATAGGGCTGGATAAACGCCTCGATGCGCTGGGCGAGTGTCGAATCCGGGGTTGGCGTGAACTGAAACAGCGCGAGCAACAGCATTGCGGTGTGCATCGGGATCTCCGGCTGGGGTCATTTCACATCAGAGATACGCCGGAGATTCAAAATGATGTAAAGCGCTGTCTCACTCAGTCGCCGCAGTTGATGCGAACGTTGCCGGTGAACGTGATGACATCGAACGATTCGCCTCCGTCACCGAGCACGACCGGCTGGCCGGCTGCCACCCGCCCGGCGCGCCCCCCGCACATGAGTGTGACCCGCCCTTCGACGTTCGTCACGAGTGCGACAGCATCCTGCGCCGCGGACAGTCGCAGATGGATGTCACCCGAGTGCGTTGCGAACGACGACCCCGCGCCGGCCAGTGCGCCTTCGAAGCTTATGACACCGCTGTACGTTTCAGCCTCGACCGGCCCGGCCAGCCCCGTGGCGATGGTGAGGTCCCCGCTCGTGCTGCGTGCGCGCACGATCCCCGTCACCTGGCTCATCACCACGTCCCCTGCCACGGAACGCGCCAATAGACGGCCACTGCTGCGACGCAGCTCAACGGGCCCGGCAACGGACGACAGCTCGACGTCCCCCGACAGGGAATCACCTAGCACGGAGCCTTCGACAATGCCTGCACGTACGCCGCCTCGGAGGTTTCTCAGCGAAATCTCGCCGGCCTGCATTCTCACGCGCACAGTGGCGGTAGCGGGAACGTATAGCGTGTACGATGCAAGAACGGCCGTATCTCGCTCCGCTCGCCGTTCATGCAGTTCAAAAACCCCGGCAGACCGGTCGAGCTCGACGACGATGCCCGCGGCGTTCCGCGCGACCAGTCGGACTGAATCCCTGGCCCAACCCACGACTTCGAGCTGCGCCTTTGAAGGCTGGAACACGACGACGCCTGAAGCCGGCATGGCCTCATCGATCTGCTGCTGCGCAGTGGCTGGCGTGGCCGTTCCGGCACACGCGACGGCGAAGCACGCGATCATGACCGAACGCATCATCGGGGCATCTCCGTCAACAGTTGCGCACGATGTTCGACCGCGCGCCGGAGCAGCATCGTGAGTGCGGGGTCTCCAGGCCTTGCGCGGAGTGCGCGCTCGAGATCGTCGACGCCTTGTGAGATCATGCGATTGGCACTCCAGACTGCCTGACTCCCTGCGGCCCCCTCGCTGCCCGTGGCGCTTTCCAGCGTGCGGGCAACAACCGCGTCCTCGGCCAGCAACGCGAGAACCGACGGATCCACCGACGCAGGCGATCGCATGAGCAGGGCCGCCAGGATTACGGCCAGAGACGCGGCCGCGCCCGTCGGAAGCCAGAGGCGCCACCCCCAGCGGGCACCTTTGTACTTTGGCCTACCCGTACCTCCCCGCATCGGCGATGTGGACGGCTGGGCGCCACCGAGACGTTCGCGGAGAAGTTCCCAGGCGGCCTCCTTCCCGGGCCATTCCGGTGGCTCCTCACCTGCACGCCGTGCCAGAGCCGTGAGTTCCTGCACCGCATCGCGACATTGGATGCAGACCTCGACGTGGTCGCTGATCCACGCACGCTGTGCCGCATCGTCGAGATCGTCTTCCAGCCACGCCGAGAGCAATACGTCATCAGGATGCTTCATTGCTTGCTCCATCCTTCAGATACGCCTTCAGAAGAGCCCGCGCGCGGTGCAGTTGCGAACGGGATGTGTGATGACTGATGCCCAGCAGCTCCCCGACCTCGAGGTGAGGACGGCCCTCGACATGGTACAGGACGAATACCTGCCTTGCCTGCGCTGGCAGACGCGCTATCGCCCGTTCCAGATCGAGTCGCAGGCCGACCTGACTGGCGCCCGAATCAGGGACTCCCCCGAGGTACCTCGAGCCGCCATCCCTGCTCTCCCGGCGCGCGGCACGCTCGCGCTCCCGCAGGATCACGCTGACGGCGACCTGTCGCAGCCAGCCACCAAACGCCGCTGGCTCCCGCAGCTCCGGCAGTCGATCCCATACCCGGACATAAACCTCCTGCACCACGTCGTCCACGTCCGAGGTACCGAGCAGCCATCGGGCGAGCCGGTGGGTGCGGTCTGCCGTCGCCAGGTAGACTCGCCGAAACGCGGCCTGGTCCCTCGCGGCCGCGCGCTCGATGTCCACGATTCCCGGATCGGATCCGGTCAAGCTTCGGCAACGCGCAGCGGGGACTGGCCACGGTCCAGGCGTCGGAATTGTCTCTTCATGACGACTGAGATACGCGCGGGAAGCGAAATGATGCAAATGCCCGAGATCACGAACTCCGGTGCCAGCACGACCGGTGCTCCGAAGCCCTGGGCACCAGGACCTCCTTCGCGTCCCACCCGGGCGTCGCGACCGGATGACGTTCGACGGACAGGAGTCCCTTCGCGCCTGCAATCGAAGTTCGTGTCAGGTGTCACAGCCAGCTTGCTTCAGACGTTTGCATCCCTACCCGCAGGCTCCACTCGCCTCGGCGCCCTCTGACCGCGAACTGGAACGAGCTATGCACCGGAACGTCATGACACTCCTCCTTCTCATCTCAGCGCTCGCATCCTGCGGGGACGGCGCGGCAACGGACGCACCGGCGCCGATCGCGAGCGTTGAGATCGTCCCGGCGGAGGCCGCCGTAGTACCAGGGGGTACCATAAGGCGTCGGCCCGATCTCCCTCACACCGGATCAATCTTCGCGTACCGTACGGAGGGAGTAGGGGTCTCCCGCTTTTCACGTTCTACCAGCAGCGCTTCAAGAGGCGATGCCCGAAGCTGGCTCGCCCCAACGCGGGCGTCTACTTTCGGCTTATGTACCGAGAATATGCACCGCCCGACACCCTCGCCGATGCCGTGGAGTGCTTCTGGACGATCCGATCCGCGTCCCCTTTGCCTGGAGTCGTTACGAACCGGGTCCTGCCCGACGGTTGCAGCGACATCATTTTCGATCTCGGGGAGCCGCCTGCGGGTTCTACCGGATCGCACCCGCTTGGGCGCTCGTACATCGTAGGTACGATGAGGACTGCCCTCGTCGTCGAGTTGTCCGGGCGCATCGACCTGCTGGGCGTGCGCTTCCGACCCGGGGGAGCTACCCCGGTGCTGGGTGTACCTGCGGACGAGCTGGCCGGACGCCGATTCGCGCTCGACGACGTGGTTCGGGGGTGCGGGAGTGTCGTGCACCGCTTGGCGGAGGCGCCGGCGTCTTCGCGAACCGTGCTGTTCGCAGAGTGGCTCGGCGACCTTTGGCGCAGCCGGGGCCACACCCCGGACGCAAGAGTAGGGATGGCGACGGACATCATCCGGCGGCGGTACGGAGCAGTATCGGTGGGTGCGCTCGCGGAAGCGGTCGGAGTGGGCCGTCGGCAGCTTGAGAGGCTGTTCGTCCATGACGTCGGGGCGCCGCCTGGGGAGGCGTGTCGAGTGGCCCGGTTCCGTGCAGCGGTCGGGGGGTTGACTCGTGAGCCCCATCAAACGCTGGCGCGGGTCGCGCACGCCTCCGGCTACTGTGACCAGGCGCACTTCACGCGGGAGTTCCGACGGCTGGCCGGGGTGTCTCCGGGGGAGTATCGACGGGAACGGGATGTCGCATCGATACAATACCCGGACGCCTCTCTCGCGTAGGTTGGGCAGGTCCGTCGATCCCTCGACCTTCCTCGGAGCGGCATATGAAGAGTAGCGCCTTGTCATGCCTCCTGGTGTACCTGTCTTTCACCCTGCTGCCGGAACCACCGGAGAACCCGATGCTCAAGAAGATCACGCCGATCCTGTATGTCGATGCCATTGAAGTCGTGCTCCCCTTCTGGGAGGATCGGCTCGGATTCACGCGAACGGCCGAGGTGCCCCAGGGAGACCGCCTCGGTTTCGTGATCTTCGAAAAGGACGGCTTCGAGGTGATGTACCAGACACGGGCCAGCGTGAGCGCGGACGTTCCGGCCCTGGCGGACACGCCAATGCGCGGCTCGATCCTCTTCATCGAAGTAGAGTCGCTCGAACCTGTCTTGAAGGCGCTGGAAGGCATCGATCTCGTCGTCCCCCGACGGCAGACGTTCTACGGAGCCGACGAAATAGTCGTCCGCGAGCCCGCTGGCAACGTGATCGGGTTTGCCGCGTTCGTGAACGCATCGGAGTAGCCGAGCCGATGAGTGGTGGACGTCGGCTGTTCGGCGCCTCGGAGGGAGTGAGCGTCTGGAGGGTCGCTCCGGGTGGTCGATGGGTGGTAGATG
Organism: Longimicrobiales bacterium; assembly: GCA_041743405.1. Classification (GTDB taxonomy): domain Bacteria; phylum Gemmatimonadota; class Gemmatimonadetes; order Longimicrobiales; family Gaopeijiaceae; genus JBGTMU01. The sequence continues at coordinate 9,496 of JBGTMU010000350.1, forward strand.
GGTGGTAGATGTGTTCCTAGTCCATCCCCAGAGCACGGGCCGGGTCGATCGTGAGGGCGCGATGAACCGGGCCGAGCGTTCCGGCCACGGCGAGAACGAGCACGACCGCGACGGCTACTCCCGTCGTCGTCGGGTCGTCCGGGTGCACCTCGAAGAGAATGGAGGCGAGCACCCGCTTCACACCCTCGGCCGCGACCAGTCCGCCCACGAGGCCAGCCGCGACCGATGCTCCGATCCTTCCGGCCACCAACCGGATCACTTGCGCCCGGCCCGCGCCGAACGCCATCCGTACTCCGATCTCCCTCGTGCGTCGCAGGACCACCTGTGAGATCGTTCCATAGATCGCGAGCGCTGTGAGCAGCGCGGCGAACCCACCTGCCGCCCCCAGGAACCAGAGGTGGAACCGGCGCTGGCCGACGGCTTCTGACCTGCCTCGTAGCTCCCGTAACGTGCCAGCGGGACTGACCGGTTGATCCGGATCCACCGCGTGCGCGGCATCTCGTACTGCGGCGGCGAGCGCCACACCTCCTGCGATCCCCCGCACCAGAACGCTCATCCGATCGTCGGGAGTCTGCGAGAACGCTACATACAACGCGGGCGCGGGCGCGGCGTCCAGCCCCGCATGCCGCGTCGACTCCACGACCCCTACCACGGTGTACGGGCGGGCTTCCCGACCCGACCCACCGTCGTCGAGCAGGGCGCCGATGGGATCCCGCCCTGGGAAACGTGCTTCGGCGAGCGCCAAATCGATCACCGCGACCGGCGCGCTGCCCGCGTAGTCCCGGTCATCGAAGGTCCGCCCTCGCAGGAGGCGGAGTCCAACGGTTTCGAAGTACGCCCCGTCAACGATTCGGCGACTCAGCTCCGGACCCTGATAATCCCGGGGGCGGAACGGAGTTGACGAGGTCATCGTCGCGCCGGTCACCCCCGGGGTCGTACGGACGCGAAGGAGCACCTCCTGGAAAAAGGACCCAGAGGGCAACGGACCCTCGGCGGTCCTGCGGCGGTGGACGTCGACGACAACGGTGTCGAGGTTCCGGATCTCGGCTCCAGTCTGGTAGAGGCGGATCACGCTATGGCCCAGCAGCCCCAACCCCACCGTAAGGCTGAACGTGAGGGCGATCTGGACCACTATGAGCGCCCCGCTCCAACGGTGCTCATGGAGCGTTCCAGTGGCTGTGCCCCCCCGGGGGAACGGCGTCGACGCCGCTCTCGATGCAATGCCGAGCGCTGGCACAAGAGCCGATCCCACACCGAGGCCCGCGGCCACCGAGATCGCAAGCAGCGCCAGAGCGGGGTCGACCCGGAACGAGTCGAGACGGGGAGTGCCCGCCGGAAGGAGCGTCTGCATCCCGGCATGGGCCCATGCGATCGCGATAAGCGCTCCGGCCCCCGCCGCCGCCGCGAGCGCGAGCCCACCCAGGGAGTAGGTCGTGATCAGCTGGCGGCGCGAAGCGCCAAGAGCCGCCAGGATCGACGCCTCACGGCGCCGTGAAGCAACCCGCGCGGACTGTACCAGAACCAGGCTGGCGAACGTAAGAAGGAGCGTCATTGCCACCACAAGACCGAGTATGCGAACCAGGGTCCGGGAATCGCCCAGGACGACTTCGACCATGGGCGCGAGTCGGACCTCGACTCCAGGCGCCCCCTGCGCCACGGGGAGGGGCGAGTGCTCCGGGGTATAGAGATCCGAGAGAAAGGCGGCCACGCTCACCGGATCGTCGAGGGGACCCAGGCGCACGAACACCCGGTCGAAGGTTTCGCGCGGGCCCATCCGGCTTTCACGTGCAGGCACGAAAACGTCCAACCGTTCGGCTGCGTCCATCGCGGCGACAGGCCGCGGCGCATCGACTCCAGCAGGCAGCACGCCCACGACTTCGTGCGGCTCCCCGTTGATCTGGATCACGCGCCCCAGGCTTGATCCTTCCTCCGTGAAGATCCGGCGCCGGAGCCGATCGGTGATTACCGCGACCCGTGACTCCGCGTCGCTGGCGTCGAACGTACGACCGGGTGCAACGCGCACGCCCAGGACATCGAAGTACTCGAGAGATACGAAGGCGCCGAGGGTTCGTGCCGGGACCTCCAGGGCCGAGAGGTACATCGTGGTTTCGTGCCGGGCCTCGTTGCTTCCCGCGAAGGTGATGGAAGGCAGGGCATCCCTCCAAGCATGGAGCATAGGCAGGTCGACCCGCGTCAACTCGAAGTCCAGCGTGGCGATCCTGATCCGAATCTCGTACAGCCTTCCGGGCTCCTCGTAGGGAAGTGGATCCAGAGCGACGGCGCGAAGCACCGAAAACGCGCTCATCGCGGCGGTGACTCCGAAGGCGAGGATCAACACCGACAGGAGCGTGTTCCCCGGTGACCGAGCGAGCATGCGCAGGGCGTATCGCATGTCACTCACCGCGTAACGCCTGCACAGGGTCCACGAGCGCCGCCCTGCGCGCTGGCAGATACGCGGCAAGGGCGGCGACCGCCATCACCACGACTGCCGCTGCCGCAAGCATGCGCACATCCGTCCCCGCCCAGCTCAAGGTGAGGGTCGCGAGCCGCTCGCTCACCGTGACGATCAGCACCAGGCCCGCGGCGGTCCCCAGCACTGCATAGCGAAAGTAGTCGCCGACGACCAACCGCAGGACATCCGAGGGGTGAGCGCCGAGTGCCAGGCGGATCCCCATCTCGCGCCCCCGCTGCCCGGTAATATGCGCGACGACGCCGTAGATACCTGCGATCGCGAGTGCCAGAGCGATGCCGGCGAAAAGCGCGAGGAGCACCAGGCTGAGACGGTTCAGGTCCAGCTCGCTCGCCATGATGAACTCGAGGTCGCGCAGCCCGAACACCGGCAGATCCGGATCGACCTCGGCGACAGCCCCCCGGAGCCCGCCTGCGAGCGCGAGGGGCTCCCCGACCGTTCTCGCCAGGATCGCCATCGAGCGGGGGGATTGGTCTCCGAAACGGACGTAAACGACGGGGGGGGCGGACTCGTACGCGTACGCCTCCCTCGCATCCGCGACGACCCCGATGATCGTCCAGGCCTCGGCTTCCGGCGCGTCGGCGCCCTGCGACGGCACTCGCTTCAGTCTTTCGCCGACAGGATCACGGTCAGGGAGGAACTGCGCCGCAAACCGCTCGTTCACGATGGCGACCCGTGCCTGAGCGCCCGCCTCCTCGAACCCGGCGCCGCGAAGCAGCGGAATGTCGAGCACTTGAAAGTACGTGTCGCTCACCGACCGCCAGACCGTCTGCGACCACGCGGCCGGGGTGGCTTCCATTCCGTCGATCGCGAACGGCTGGTTGGCGCCGGACCCCACGCCAGGCGGCACGTTCGTCAAGGTCACGTCGAGCACACCGGGCAACGCGGCGGCCCGTTGTTGAAGCTCCCGGTAGAACGCGACGAGCGTCTCCTCATCGGGATAGCGGGTGGGTGGAGGAGTCACCCTTCCGTGGAGAATGTCAGCCGTGCGGAACCCCGGGTCGATTCCTGACGACTGCCGGTAGCTCTCGAAAAGCAGGGCTGCGCCGGACATCAACACGATCGCCATCGCGGTCTCGACGCTCACCACGACCCGGCCGAAGCGTCGCCCACGAGGCCCGGCAGTCACACCGGTCGACGCCAGGCGAAGCGTGCTCGCCGCCTTGCCGTCGGACAGTCGCAAGGCCGTGATCAGCGTCGTGACGAGCCCGATCACGAGCGCTGTCCCGAAACAGACGGCCACCGCGATGGCATCGATCTCCGCTTCTTCCATCCGGGGGATGTAGAAGGAGCGCAGTCCGACGATCAGCTTGAGGCCCCATCCCGCAAAGAGCAGACCGCCCGCCGCTCCGAGGAGGAAGAGCATGAGGGTTTCGGCCATGACGTGGCGGACGAGCCGTACGTGGCTGGCGCCGAGAGCCATGCGCGTCGCGATCTCTCCCCGACGGTCGACGCCGCGCGCGAGCTGGAGGTTGACGATGTTCACGCTGGCGATGAGCAGTACGAGCGCGCCAGCCGCCAGCAGCAGCAGCAACCGCTGGCGGTTTTCGTCGCG
>JBGTMU010000351.1:0-7675 GCA_041743405.1 Longimicrobiales bacterium
CGGGTGTGGCGCCTGTGCAGACGCCCGGGGGCGCGGTCATGCAGCCGTTCCTCGCGCACCACATAAATGTGCGCGCCGACCGGTTCGAAGCGTTCACTACCCTGATGCACCCGGGCAGGCGCGTGCTCACCTACCATGCCGTCGCGGCGACCGCGGGCAAGTTCACGGCGCCATCGCCGCGTGCGGAGGAGATGTACGCGCCGGAGACCTTTGGGCGCGGGGCGACGGAACGCGTCGTCATCATCGGGATACCCTGATACCCCGCGTCACCGGCCTTCCATCACGGAGGGCGCCGAGGCGCTGGTGAGGCTGGTGGACGAGCGCTTACCGGGTGGAGGTCCATCCCCGGGGTTTCAGCGGGCGTAGGAGGTCACCCACGGCCTGCCGTACCCGGCCGATCCTCGGACGCTCGATCAGACGTCCGGTAGCGGTCTCGAAGACGTGGATCCTCATCTCATGGGCCCCGAAGAGTACAGCGGCTTCGTGGGTCCCGGAGGCCACGATCACCCGCTCCTCCTCGGGATCCACCGCAATGTCGACGAACGCCGGACTGCGCTAGGGACGTACCGGATCGGCAAGCGACGCAAAGAGCTCAAAAGGGCCCCCCAGGTCGCTCGGGATCCGGTACACATCGGCCGGAAGCGGAGACTCCGCGTCACCACCACGGGCCAGGTAGACATGGTCGGTGCCTACCGCGAGACGCAGACCGGGAGCCACCGGCGTTGCCACCATTTGATGGCCGCCTCCGAGCGGAGCCATGCGATGGAGTTGAGACCCCATGAGGAAAAAGACCACCCTGTCGTTACGAACCACAAATTGATCCCTGCCTGTTGAACCGATGGCCTCGGATGCCGCGAAGACCCCCGCGGCCAGCGGGGCGCTGGGGACGGTCGAAGCGAGGATCATTCCGAGGGGAATGAACTCCGCCAGGCCGCGGAATCACTACATGATGGGTCAGCACCTCCGCCGGTTGGTTGAGATCGTGAATGATATGAAAGAACCCCGACTGCTCCTCCTGGGCATGAACGATGCCGTTCGCGACTACAAGCCTGCCCGTGGCCAGCGGAAGACTTTCCGGTGTCGCGACGGTCACCATGTCCGAAGGTTCTGAACACCCGAGCGGGTTGCAGGCTCGCACCCGGTACGAATACTGCGTGTCGAACGTGAGTCCGTCATCCCACGCTTCCGTTTCCGGAGGGTGGCCATCGGACTCCCACCGACCTGTGGCTCCGGCCCGTCTTTCAAGCAGGTAGCCATGGAATTCTGCTCCGCTCGGAGGCGGGTCCCAGGTGAGGGCGAACTCCCGCATGCTCACCGGCTCGACCTCGAGCAACAGTGGCGGGGCAGGTACCGCGATCTCGGGTTCGACCTCGCTCGTCGTGGGATCAGTGTCGCACCCGAACAGTCCCAGCAGGAGAAGTGAGGGACACGCGAAGGACACCTTTGGGAGTCGAAGGCGAACGATCCTGCGGCGTGGGAGTTGGTTCTTCGTGGGTTTACCTCATCTCCAAGCGGAAGGGGCGCGATCGCGCACCGCGCGTCTGCCAGCCTTCTCTCCGCAAGGTGGTCCCGTCGGGGGGGTCCTGACATGCCCGCCTCGCAGGAGATTCTGACACCCGGTCTCCTCGATGTGAACGAATGGCGGGTCGGAAACGTGACCTCCGGGCGGATCAGCGAAGCTGCGCGGGCCGCCGCGATCGCGCCCAGATGGGACCCGCTCACCCCGCGAGCCAGAACAGGATCCCTTCCCCCAGCTCCGTGAGTATCCCGGGCGCCAGAGCCGCTAGAGCCGCGCAGGCAGCGCAGAAGCCAAGTACCAGAAGCGACAGCGCGCCTCGCGACAGGATCGGCCAATCGGAAGCGCGCGCACGGTGCACAATGGCCCGGCTGAAGTCGGGCGTCGACCCGCCGCGCGGCGCGGCATCGAACACATCGCGCAGCAGTTTTCCCAGCTTCTCATCGACAGCATCCATCATTCATCGCTCCCCAGAAGGTGGCGCAGCCGTTGCCGCGCTCGGAACAGGTAACTCTTGACGGTGCCGATTGGTACGTCCATTGCCGTTGCCACTTCTGCGACCGACATCTCTTCGAGGTAGAACAGCGTCACTGCCGAACGATGCAGGGGTGGAAGCGAATGCACTGCAGCACGCACACGCTCATCCCGCAGGCGCACCCCGAGGGCCGTGAGCGCATCGGGGCTGACGTCGGCGATGCGGTTCGTCAGCGTCTCGGTGTTGTCGCCTTCATACGGGGTCAGGTCTTCGAGCAATGGGATCCGGCGGCGGCGCAGTCGCTGGAGTGCCGCCCGGTGCGCGATACGCGCGATCCAGGTCGCGAGACGGGCCTCGCCTCGCCACGCGCCGATATGGCGAATCGCGCGCACGAGCGCGTCCTGACAGACCTCTTCCCTGTCCCGGCCATCATCCAGCAGGTGAAAAACGGTACGCTGCACGAGCAATTCGTAACGGTGGACCAGCTCCGCAGCAGCACCGTCGTCGCCCGCCGTGACTCGCGCCGCCAGCTCTTCGTCCGACTCCATGGGCATACAGAGGGCGGCACCGACGGATGGGTTGCACGTTGCAACCGATCTCACGATCCAGGCATCTGTTCCCGACAGTACGCGAATCACGGCTCAAGCGGAGGGGCGAGCAATGTCGGCTGGCAGCATCGCAATCGTACTCCTGTTCTTCATTTTCGTGTGGGGAGTGGTCAGCGTGATCCGCACGGCGCAGGACCACCACACGATCCGTCAGCTCGCGGAGAGCGGTGCGCCCGAAGAGGTCATTCGGGCGCTGCGCACGCTCCCGTCCGACCTGCACCTGTCTTCGCTGCGCACCGGTCTCGTCGCGACCGCCGCGGGCGCGGCACTGTTGCTGATACAGTTCCTGCCGCTCGATCACGGCGATCCTGCCGCGTGGGGCATCGTGCTCCTCGCGATTGGTGCGGCACTGCTCGGCTATGCCCGGATGCTGCCGCAGCAACTGAGGCGCGTGACCCGCGAATTCGATGACACCTGAAATCCCATACCACCCATCCATACGGGGGCAGATCACAATGAGGTTCGTCCATGCAGTCGCAATCATCGCAGTCGCGTCGCTCTTCCCGGCGGGGGCAGCGGCCCAGGTCGCGTCACGTCCTGTCGAGTGCGCTGTGCCCCACGCCGATGTCGCCACCGATTCGGTACAGCGATTTCGTACAGCCCTCACGGCCTTCATCCACGAGAGCCTGGATTCCCTTCCCGCCGTCCCCGGTGTCGGAGTAACGGTGGTCGGGCGCGGGGGGACGATCTACACATGTGGCGTGGGACTCGCCGATGTGGAAGCCCATAGGCCGCTCACCCCACAGACATCCGTCTACATCGCTTCGAACACAAAGCCTTTTCTGGGTCTGCTCGCCGCGTTGCTGGCGCAGCCCGGAACGATCGATCTGGACGCACCGATTTCCCGCTACTTCGGCGCTGACTCGTTTCCCCCTGCCGTACAGGCAGACAGCGTCACGGTGAGGCACCTCCTGACGCACACGGCGGGGCTCAGCAACGACCCCATCGTGTTCCGCACTGCGTACACCGGTGACCACGATCGCAACGAGCTGCACCGGCTGCTCTCGGCCACGAGCGTGCGTGAGGGCGCACCGCGCGACACGTTCGGATACACCAATCTTGGGTACGTGCTTACGAGCATGATCCTCGCGGATGTCACCGGTCACGGCTGGCAGGAGCTTCTGCAAGCAAATGTCCTGCAGCCGCTCGGCATGAATGCGACTGGGGCGCGTGCATCGCTCCTGGACACTGTGGCGCACCCGCTCGCCGCCGGTTACATCGCGAGCGGGAGTGCCAGTCGTGACCGCGTTACCCTCGAGAAGGCTGACGCAACGATGCATGCCGCCGGGGGCATGATGTCGACGATGTCGGATCTCGAGCTCTGGTTGAGCGCGCTGCTCGGCTACCCGTCCGCCGGAATGTCACCGGCGCTGAGCGATGCCCTGCGGAGCACGACGCGCGTCCACGCGGAAGCGGTGGGCAGCACGGGACCCTTCGCGCGGGACGGATACGGGCTCGGCTGGCTGGTCGGGGCCTATGGCGAACATCCCCTCGTGTACCACTTCGGAAGCTTCCCCGGAACGCACTCGATGATCTCGTACATGCCCGGGCAGGACCTGGGGGTCGCCGTCTTTGCGAACGAGGATATCGTCGGCGTGCGGCTCACGGCCCTGATCAGCATGTTCGTGTACGACTGGTGGACTGGTGGATCCGAGCCGAGCGCAGGCGCGCTCGGACTGCGCACGCAGCTCGTGGGGATGCTCGCGGAACAGACCGGCAGCGCCTCACGGGTCCGACCTGGGCTGGATGGCGCCGAGGCGGAGAGGCTCGAAGGAACATACCGCAACGAGCACTACGGCACCCTGATCATAAGCGCTGATGCGAGTGGCACGGAGGTCCGCATCGGGCGCATGCGCGGGCGTGCACTGGCGACGGACGAGCCCGGGAGCTTCGACGTCGAGCTCATCCCTGGCCGCCCGGAGCGCTTCCGCTATGAGGCAGGCACGGGACGGGTCAGCGGGATTCGCTACGAGGACTATGCGGAGTTCGTGCGTTCGCGGCCTTGAAGTCCGCGGGGATTGGATCGTCGTAGCGATCGTTCCCATGCGCGTAGACGAGTATGACGCCGCGCTGGCGCACGCGCTTCGGCAGGGGACCGAGTGGATTCCGCGCTGGAGCCCGAGGGAAAAGCAAGTGCACGGGAGCGAACTGGTGCCACCTCGATGGGAAGCTGCTCGGTCAGAAACATGCTGCCCCTCCAATGTCTTTCCCTCACGTACGGATACCATGGGCTTCCTGTCCGCCCTGTTCGGCGTACGCCTGTATCTGGAAGGGTGGTTGGCGCTGCACGCGGCTTCGTCCCGGGACATCCGTGATCGCCCGGTGCCGATCCAGGAAGCTGGTATCGATCCGGATCTGGCTGACGCACTGACGCTCGCCGGGGATTTTGATGAACGGACAAGGAGCCTGGATTCCATTTCGACTGCGGCTACCACGATCAGTCCCACTTCGTCCGCGAGTTCCGCGAGTTCCGTGAGTTCACGGGGATGTCACCGGAAGAGTACTATCGCAAGATCGGCCGAACGGAGCCCTGACGCCGTCTGGACGAAGGCCGCGGATGGGTGACGACCCCGCATGGGCCAAGGCCCAGCCTGTCCGATTCATCCTATACACCCGATTGCGTTGCCAGTAGACTGGGGTTGTTCATGATTGACTCGCGTGTTTTCTCAAGCCACGACCCCGGATCGACCCGCAGTCATGACCCATCGGCCCGCCCCCGACTCAGATGCCTCAGCCGCCCCCACGGCCACCGGCACCACAACCGGTTCTCGTTCGACCCCTGCCTACCCGCTCGCCTCCGGCGGAAAGAGAGTCCTGGCCTACCTGATCGATCTGGCGCTGCTTTACGTCTACATCATCGTCCTTTTCATGTCGTCGATGGCGCTGGACACGGTGTGGCCGTTCCATCACCTGATGGCAGAATCCTATGTGCTGCGCCACTCGATATCGTTCTTTTCACTGACCTTCCCCCTGATCCTGTATTTCATCCTCATGGAAAAAGGGCCAAGGCAGGGCACGCTGGGGAAGTCCTGGATGAAGATGCGTGTGGTTCGGGTTGATGGCAGGCGCGCATCGCTAGGCCTTCTGACCATCCGGAACGTCTTCAAGTTCCTCCCCTGGGAAATCGCCCACACCCACCTCCACCTCAATCCGGACCTCATGGTGTCAGGCGTCATCACGCCCGTGGGCGGAGTGTTCGGGGTGGGGCTTCCAATCGGGCTGATGGCCCTGTTCATCGGCATGGTCTTCCTTCGCCGCGATCTGCGGGCCCCCTATGAACTGTTCTCGGGAACCCACGTCGTGACTACGAAGACGTCGGCAACCGCATGAGACGAGATCTCCTCATTCCCCTCGTTCATGTTCCGCGAGTTCGACCCCGGCGCAGAAAGCCGAGGACGAAGAGCAGCAGAACGGCACCGATGAAGGCCACGAAGATCACGCCTGCAATCCCGGCGAAGGGCGTGCTCCAACCCATCTGGGCAAACAGCCATCCGCCGAGCACCGCGCCGACGATGCCCACGATGATATCGCCTACGATCCCGTAGCCGATTCCTCCCATGACGAAGGAAGCCAGCAGGCCGGCGACGAGTCCGACAATCAGCCAGGTCAGGATGTCCATTTATTTCCTCTGAGTTCAGGGGTGCCGGGCGGAAGTCACCCGGCCAGTTCGAGGCACCGCCAGCGTTACAGCCGGCACTTCAGTGCTAACGGCGCTCGCACCGCCAAACCATCGCTCAATCGGACTAGCTCGAAAGGGGATCCGATAGCCCGGTGGTTTCCGGGGCACGGAGGATGGGCGGCGAGGAGCCCGCGCCGAGGCGTGGCTGGAGGGAAGCGTGGCGGCGGGAGGCGGGGGGTCTCTCCTTGCGCATCTTGAAGGGCCCCGACAAGATTCGCAGTTGCTTCCCGCCCCCCTCCTCGGCCGCCTCTCCGTCGTGAGGCATTCGGGTACCAAGCCTTTCGCACTTTCCACGAGAGGTCTCGCGCTTGAGCGATCCGACCGTCACCGTCCGAGTCAATGGCCGCGAGTACTCGCGCGCGGTGCCGAACCGGTTACTGCTGAGCGACTTCCTCCGTTACGAGCTGGGACTTACCGGCACCCATGTGGGGTGCGAGCATGGGGTCTGCGGCGCCTGCACCATCCTCCTGGACGGCGCGGCAGTCCGCTCCTGTCTCATCTTCGCGGTGCAGGTAGACGGTCTAGAGATCGAGACCGTGGAGAGCCTCGCCCCGCCCGAGGGCCCGCTTCACCCTCTGCAGCAGGCCTTCCACGAGACCCACGCGCTCCAGTGCGGCTTCTGTACGCCCGGTTTCCTGATGACGCTGATCCCCTTCCTGGCGGAGAACCCGACGCCGGACGAAGCCGAGATCCGCGAGGCGCTCTCGGGGAATCTCTGCCGGTGCACCGGATACGAGAACATCGTGAAGGCGGTGCGCCTCGCGGCGGAGCGGCAGGCGCAGCGGGCGCCGGAGGCTGTCGAATGAGCCAGCGGTACGTGGGCAACCCGGTCCTCCGGAACGAGGACCAGCGACTCCTTACCGGCAGCGCACTCTTCGTGGACGACGTGCAGATGGAGGGGATGCTCCACGTCGCCTTCCTGCGGAGCGACCACGCGCACGGAGTCCTGCGCAGGGTAGACGTGTCTGCCGCGCTGGAGAGGCCGGGTGTGGTGGCCGTCTACACCGCGGACGACCTGGGCGACTACTGGGCCCCGGGCCCGCTCCTCGTCCCACCGCCGCCGATCCCCGACCTCGTCTTCAACGAGGTGACGCAGGTGCCTCTCGCCCGAGGGAAGGTGCGCCACGTGGGGGAGCCGATCGCGATGGTGGTGGCCGAGAGCCGCTACGTGGCGGAGGATGCGCTCTGGGACATCGTGGTAAAGATCGACCCGCTCGACGCGGTGGTGGAGCTGGAGCGGGCGCTCGAGCCGGACGCCCCCGTCATTCACCCGCAGGTTGGTTCCAACCTTGCCGCCCACGCGGTACAGCAGCACGGCGACTACGGCACGGCTCGCGAGCGGGCCGATCTCGTGATCTCCCGGCGGTTCGAATACGACCGCGGGGCGGCGGCGGCGA
>JBGTMU010000352.1:0-23661 GCA_041743405.1 Longimicrobiales bacterium
TCGGCCTCGGGGTGGCGGCGGGTGCCATGCTCATCGGCCTCGGGGCACTGGCCCTGTCCCGCACCAGCCTCCCGAGTGCGCCGAGCGGACTCTCAGCAGGCCTGGTCGCGCTGCTCGGGGCCTACGCAGCGTTCATGCTGGGGGTGTGTCTGCTCGCCTGCGTCGTCCCGACGTGGCGTGCGCTTCGGGTGGAGCCGATGGCGGCGATGCGGGTGGAGTAGGCGAGCTGGGGCTTCCTCATCGGCGGGGGCCAAGACGAATTCAACAAGACGTTCGTGCCGGAGGTGGACGAGTCGAGTTCGGAGTATGTGACCCCCGAGCAGATCGTCCGCGCGGGGCCGTTCTACCGCTACGAGAACGGGGACCGGCTCGGCGGGTCCGCTGCGCGGACCGCACTCCTGACGGGCTGCACGGAGACGGATCAAGCGTGACAGCAGGGCGGGCACCCTCGGCGCTCCCTACCGCTGATCCCCCGTCCGCCCTTTCATCCCCTGAAGGTGCCCGCTCTCTGCGCGAGTTGCCATGAGGGTGGCCGAGGACTACCGCGATCGGGTCCATCCCGGGTACAATGCTGCATTCGGCATTACGCCGGGGTGGCGAAATGGCAGACGCAGGGGACTTAAAATCCCCCGGGAGCAATCCCATGCGGGTTCGAACCCCGCCCCCGGCATCCGAGTCACAAGTGGATGCGAACCCTGCGAGAATTCATGATCAGTCGAGTCTGGAACGGCTGGACCACACCAGCGAACGCGGATGAATATGAGCGCCTGCTCAAGGAAGTGATCTTCCCGAAGATCCGCGCGAAGGGTGTGTCCGGATACCGGGGGATTCGGCTTTCGCGGCGTGAGGTGGAAGGCGAGGTCGAATTCCAGACGGTCATGTGGTTTGACTCGATGGAGGCGGTTCGCGCCTTCGCTGGAGACGATCCCGAACGCGCCTACGTGCCCCCCGAGGCCCGCGCGGTCCTTTCACGCTTCGACGAGCGATCCCGGCACTACGAGCTCCGGGCGAAGCTGGACTACTGATCGGCAGCGCACGTCGCGCCCGCCCCGGCGGAGTGACGCACACCCGCGCGGAGTCGCGTACACCCGCCCGGGGTGCGGAGGCGCGTGCCCCACCCTATCATGGGGAATGCCCACGGGCACATTCCGGCAGCCACCCGCGCCCTGTGCGCGCCCCATCATCCGGCCAGGAGCCCCGACATGTCCCCTCGTCTCCTTCGCGCCCTCCTCCTCTGCGCGGTGGGTCTGACCTCAGCGGGTCCCGCACTTTCTCAGGAGATGGACGCTCCCCGGCCCATTGCCGCGCTCGAATCCGTCTGGCTGGAGGAACTCACCTGGATGGAGGTCCGGGACCTTCTCGCGGATCGCTGGACCACGGCGATCATCTCGACCGGCGGAATCGAGCAGAACGGTCCCTACCTGGCGCTCGGGAAGCACAACTACGTACTCGAAGCCGCATGCGAAGGGATCGCGAGGGCGCTCGGAAACGCACTTTGCGCCCCGGTCATCAAGCTCGTTCCCGAGGGAAACATCGACCCTCCTTCGGGCCACATGCGCTTCCCCGGAACCCTGAGCGTTCGGAGTGAGACCTTCGAAGCCATGCTCACCGATGTGGCGAACAGCCTTCGCGTCCATGGGTTCAGGGACATCGTCTTCATCGGCGACAGTGGAGGGAATCAGGCCGGGATGCGGGCCGTGGCCGAGGCGCTGAGGGAGGAATGGACGGATGCCCGCGCACACTTCATTCCGGAGTTCTACAGGTACGCGGATGTATTCGCCTTCATGGACGAGGAACTGGGAATCCGCGAGGGTGAGAACGAGGGCCTGCACGACGATTTCGTGATCACGTCGATCATGATGACCGTGGATCCGGGAACCGTCCGGTATGACCAGCGCGTGGCGGCAGGCAGGGCTTCCATCAACGGACTTCCAATCACCCCGCTGGAAGAAACGATCCGCATCGGGTGTGAGCTTCTGCAGTTCCGGATCGACACGACGGTCAGGGCCATCCAGCTTGCGATATGGGGCAGCCCCTGACGCGGGGCGGCGCGCTGAGGTGGGGCGGCACCCTGATGTGGGTGTCGGCACCCTGATGCGGGTCGCTGCCCCGACGTGGGTCACTACCCCGACGCGGGTCGCTACCCCAACGCGGGCCTGTCCCCTTGCCTGGAAATCCCTCGCGCGCTACCGCCCTCCGCGCCCTCCGCCCCCGCGGGATCCACCGCCGCCCAGCGCATACGAGATCGAGAGCTGGGCGCTGCGCGAGTCGCGTGACGATCTCCGGATTTCGAAAAGCGTGAGGTCACGGATTTCGCTTTCACTTCTCTGGAGACCGAAGGGGTCCCGGAGCGAGAGGGAAGCCGAGGCCCGCCGATCGAGGAACCGATAGCGGAACGAGAGGTCCACGGAGGTCTCGGAGCCATCCCTTCCCTGCAGGCTCCGGGTCGAGGCGCGGTAGCGCATGGAAGTCTGCATGGAGAGATCGCCGATCAGGTTCCCATTCAGGTTGACCCGGGAGTTCCAGCTCGAGGAGCTTCCCGAGTAGCGGGAATCCAGGTTGTCGGCATCGCGGTACGATCGGCTCCCACTCACATTGGCCGAGCCACGCCAGCTCCCGATTCCGCGGAACGAGAAATTCACGGATCCACCGGTGCTCGTCTGGGAAGAGAGATTGTCCCAGCTTCGCGTGGAAACCCCTTCCTCGTCCACCGTGGTGATCCGCTCCCATCCGTTCACCGTGCGGTTGAAGTACGGGCCGACAGAGAAAGTCCCGACCGACGTGGTCCAGGAGGCGGTGAGGTTCACCCGGTGCGTGATCCGGGGATCGAGGTCGGGGTTTCCCACACTTCTTTCGAGCGGGTCCGTGGAACGGTTGGTGGGATCCAGCACGCTCACCCCGGGGCGTCCCACCCGCTGGGAGTACGACAGGCGAAGGCGCCGTGCGCGATCGTGGTTGTACGAGAGATTCGCGCTCGGAAAAATGTCGACGTATCGCCTCGCAATGGGATCTGAATCTGGCAGCTCCACTTCCCAGTCGGCGTGCTCAGCCCGGAGTCCCATCTGCAGCGAGACACGCTCTCCGAGGTCGCCCTGCACGGTGACGTACGCGGAGTTCATGGTCTGATCCCGGGTGTGTCCCCGGAGGGTGATCTCCGGATCCGCCTCTCCGCTCGGGTCGTCGAGGAAGGTGAGGGTGCGGCGGTTGTCGTCCGACTCCATCTGCAAGGAGTATCCGGACCTCACCGATCCGCTCTCGCCGAGCGGGCGTCGGTAGTTCAGGTCGAGCCGGAACTCGATGGCGTCCTCGTTCTCGCGGTCGAGTGAGAGCTCGGCAGGGACGAAGGCGTCGTCTCCTTCGAGTTCCTCTTCGTTCAGGATCTCCTCGATCGAGTTTCGCCGGTCCGAGCCCCGTCCTACCCGCAGCTCCGTATCGAACACATGCCTCCGGGGCTCCCATTCCCACTCGAAGTCGGCCCTGAGGTTGAGGGATCGACCGTTGGAGTCGGCCAGGTCGGATCGATCGAAACGGTGGGTGGGCGACTCCTGCTCGTCCATGTATGTCGTCGCTACCAGGCCATCCCGATCTCCGTCCTGCCCTCCCCAGTCGAGACGGAATGCGAGCTCGGCCTCCTCTCGCGGACGCCATTGGGTTCGCAGTCCGATATTCCCACCGAGGGAGCGATTCGCGTTCCACCCGTCGCGTTCGACGAAGTCGCTCGGGGTGGCCGCCAGGTTCTGGCGGAGAAGGTAGCTCTCCACTTCGGAGTCGGTGCGGCGAAGCGAGGCGTTCAGGTTGTGAATCCAGTCGCCTCGCTGCATCGTGGCGCGGGCTCCGAGTCCGGTGTTCCCCCTCGTCCCCGCATTCGCGAATACGCTTCCCGAGATCCCGAGATCGACGCCTTCCTTCAGGACGATGTTCACGATCCCGCCCGGGCCTTCGGCATCGTACTCGGCCCCCGGGGTGTCGATCACCTCGATGCGTTCGATGAGATCGGAAGGGAACTGCTCGAGGAACTGCTGCAACGAGGCCCCGCTGACCGGTGCCGGTCGGCCGTCGATCCATATGGCCGGTGATTCCCCGCGAACCTCGATATTGCCATCGATGTCGACATCCAGATCGGGCACATTCCGGAGTGCGTCCGTGATCGTCCCTCCTTCGGCTCCGGGCATGGCGTCTACCAGGTAGGAAGTGCGATCGGCTTCGTACGACACCGCCGATCGCACGCTCTCAACCTCGATCGGATCCATCTCGATCGCCTGCACCGTGAGTTCGACCGTCCCGAAGTCGTAGACGGACCCCGGTTCGACCTCGAACGGATCGCTGGTGCGGACCGCGTAGCCGAGCCCCGCCATCTCCACGAAGTAGCGACCTGGCTCGACCCCGTTGAAGCGGAAGCGCCCGTCGAAGGCCGTGAGCATGCGGGCGACCTGACCGGAGTCACTCTCGGCCTTGAGCGCCACCCCGACCGCCGACAGCCCTTCGCCGGAATCGAGGGCGACGATCCGACCGGTCAACGTCCCCTCCTGCTCCTGCGCCGAGGCATGGGATGGGACGAGGGTCAGTCCGGCCGCCAGCGCCAGGAGTGTCCCGAAGGCGAAGGTTCGCAGGTTCTCTCGCGATGACCGATGAACTTCGTGGGCTTCCGATCCTCCCGTTCCATCCCTTGCGTGCTGGCCTCTCACGTAAACTCGCCTCCAACCTTCTCATGACGTCGGTTCCGCCCCGTGCGACCGACCTCCGAACGTTGGACAGTGGAGGCCCCCGATTCGTTGAATGGGTGAGCGGGAAGGCGGCTTGATGGGCTTCCACCCCGTGCGGGCATCTTGACCTCGAGCGCCCTCGTTCCTCACTTCCTCCCATGCATACGCCGCCGATTACCGTCAATGTCGATTCCGAAGTGGGTCGACTCCGTACCGTCCTCGTACACGAACCCGGGCCGGAGGTGGATCAGATGGTGCCCGGCATGATGGAGGAACTCCTCTTCGATGACATCCTCTTCGGCGAGGTCGCACGCGACGAACACCGGAGGTTCCGGCGGGTGCTGCATCTTCTGGGCGTACATGCGCTGGAGGCCGGGGAGCTGCTGGCGGAAGCCCTCGGGGTTCCGGAGGGGCGGGCCTGGGTGGAGCGCCAGGTCTTTCCCGATCTCACCCCCGAGTTCCGGGAGAGGGTGGGAGGGATGGACGCGGGTGAAGTCGCCCGCGCCCTCGTCGAGGGAGTTCGGCGGTCGACCGGCTCGGCAGCCCGGACGCTCGACGATCTCTTTGGCGTACGACCTCTTCCCAACTGGTGCTTCCAGCGTGACACGCAGGTGGTAATCGGGGGCCGCGTTCACTTTTCCTCCATGGCGAGCGCCGCACGCTGGCGGGAGGCCGTGCTCTCTCAGGCCATCTTCCGCTTCCATCCCGCACTCGCGGCGACACCCAGCCCGGAGAAGGCGGACACGGCCTCGGGCGGGATGGAACTCGAAGGGGGGGACGTACTCGTGCTTTCCCCCGAGATCATCGCCGTGGGTGCATCGGCGCGCACTTCAGAGGGAGGAGTGGCGGCCCTCGTCGAACGGTTGCGGGGCGTGGAGGGTGGACCGCGCTGGCTCTTCCAGGTGAATCTGCCGCGGGAGCGGGCCTTCATGCACCTCGACACCCTCTTCACTCCGGTGGACGCAGGACACTGCCTCGTCTATCCGCCGGTGATCCTTCCCGGATCCCGGGAGTGCGCCCGCGTGGCCGAATACGATCTGCATGCGACGGAGCCCACCGCGCGCGACGCGGGGGATTTCCTCTCCTCTCTCTCGCGGCGAGGGCTCTCGTACTTCCCGATCTCCTGCGGGGGTGAAGATCCCGTGGACCAGCAGCGGGAGCAGTGGACCGACGGAGCCAATGCTCTGGCCGTGGCCCCGGGAGTCGTCGTGCTCTACGATCGCAACGTCCGGACGGCGGAGGCGATGAATGTGGCGGGATTCCGGATCGTCCGCGCCGACGATCTCCTGCTGGGGAGTACGGAGGTCGACCCTTCTTCCGGCGAATCGGTCTGCATCCTCACCCCCTCGAACGAACTCTCCCGGGCGCGCGGGGGGCCGCACTGCCTCACCCATCCTCTGGTCCGGGATCCCTGGAGGGGATGAAGGGTCGTTGCGTTTCTGGAGGGCGCCACCGTTGGGAGCGCAGGGGCCCCATCGCAGGCGGCGAGCCGGGTGCCAGCTACCTCCTGAGCTGCGAAGTGGGGAACACCACCGGGCTTTCATGCCCATCGTGGGCCACGGCCGCCACGCCGAACAGGTAGTTGTCGATGACGACGTTCTCGAGAGTGAATTCAGTTACATCGCCGACCCAGACTGAGTGATCCCACTGAGGCGCGGTCGTATCCCTCCAGTAGACCTTGTATCCGGCCACCGCCGGCTGATCGACCCGGTCCCAGGCGAGCGTCGTGGAGGGCCGGACTGCGCCTCCGATCTGGACATTGGCCGGGGGTGGCGGAGCCCAGGCAAGCGCGGCGAGCACGGCGGCATTCAGGGCGGTAAGAGACGCCGCATAGTCGAAGTTCACCCCTTCAACCACGTCCCCGTACTCGATCCCGTTCTCCGTCCGGAGGTCCTGGTGCTGGCGAACGTAGTGCTCGTTCGTCTCCATGATCCGAACCCCGGGGTACCCCGCGTCGTTGAAGGGCCGGTGGTGACCCCCGCGCCCGAACCGATCCAGGCGGTAGATCATCTTCGCTTCGAGGTTCGGGAAGTAGACGTCCGCAATGCGCGACACGTATCGGGCAATCTGACGCGAAGGGCCGTCCAGCTCGCCGCCAAGGACCCGGTAGTTCCAGCTCGGACGATACGCCTCGACCGGCGTCGCTTCGGAGAACACGCGGAAGGTGGTGTTGTCGATGACCCCGTTGATTCCCTCGATGTTGCCGATCATGTCGTTGTTGAGGACCGCTTCGATCTCCCAGCCACGCTCGCGTGCCTGCTCAGCCATGTACTGGCCCCCCCAGAGTCCCTGCTCCTCTCCGGAGAGCCCCGCGAAGACGATCGACGCCTCGAAAGGTCCCATCGCGGTCAGGATCCGCGCCGCTTCAATCACTCCCGCCATTCCGGAGGCATTGTCGTTCGCGCCTGGTGCGTCGACCTCTCCGTCGCTGCCGTTCGAGGCCCGTGAGTCGATGTCACCCGACATGACCACGAAGCGGTTGGGGTCGGTGCGGCCGCGTAGCGTGGCCACCACATTCACCACCGTGACGTCCTCCTGGATGCGGGTGGCCGGATCCCCTTCGATGAAGTAGTGCTGGTACTCCACCTCGAGACAACCTCCGCAGGCGGCTGAAATCCGGTCGAATTCGGCCTTGATCCATCGCCGGGCGGCTCCGATGCCGCGGGTGGTCGACAGGGTATCGGAGAAGGTGTTCCGCGTCCCGAATCCGGCCAGCGTCCGGATGTCCGCCTCGATCCGCTCTGCGGACGAGGCCTGAATGATCTCGAAAATCCGGAAATCGGTCTGGGGAGGGGCCTGCCCCCCCCCCTGAGCCGAGAGCAATGCGCCCGGAAGGAGCGCGCCTGTCGAGAAGGCTGCAGCGACGATGAACCGGCAGGCGGAATGAAGCTTCACGGGTGTTTCTCCTTGAGCGAATGGGCTCCTGTCTGGATCAGCGCTGGCCGGGCGTTCGAGACGGCGGGGTAGTGGATGAATCCCCCGGGGTCGCAGTGCCGGACCGGGTACCGAAATACACGATTGCGCCGAAAAATGCCACCAGAAGGGCGAGCGCAAAGAACGAGCCCAGGTCGGTGGGGAGCGATTCGATGACCTCGGCGAGCGTGAGGCCTTCGTCTGCGGACTGCATGACAAGAGCTGTGTAGAGAAGCGTGGTACCCATTGGAACCCCCGGTTGAGAGAGGGCCCGAAACCGCGCGCGGGAACGCGCGACCCCGCGGAATTGCGGGAGTCAGCGAGCGACCCGCCGGACCCTCGTGAGTGAACTCAGCTACCGGGCTGAGCCGGAGGAGGGCGCGGGTACTGAGCCGGTGGGAAGAAACCGGAATGGGGGAAGGGTTCCGCCGATACGGCGGCGGAGTTGGAGAGCGCGGAGGATCGCAGGGGCGCGGTCCAACCCGTTTCTCCCGTCCCCCCGCCGTCGCCCGACTTCTCGCCGACCCTGACCTGCGAGGGAAGGGCGCGTGGTTCAGCCTCGGGGGTTCCAAGCTGAATCGGGAGACCCGAGTGGATCGCGGACGAGGCCTCTGAGGGAGAGCCCCTCAATCGGTCCGGAAGCGTCTCCGCAGGCAGCGGCGCCGGGCTCGAAAGAGCCAGCAATCCGAGAAGGAGGATGCGCCGCATGATGCAAATAACGCGGGAGGAGCGAGCACCTGTCAATCGGCCCCCTGCCGGGCTTCCGCACCCGCCATCGCGCCTGCGCGCAGTCGGCTGCAGTCCGCCATCCCGCCTGCGCGCACTCCACAATGTTGCGATGCGAACCAGCAGAGCGCATTTTGCCCTTCCA
The DNA here is from genome assembly GCA_041743405.1 of Longimicrobiales bacterium. Taxonomy (GTDB): domain Bacteria; phylum Gemmatimonadota; class Gemmatimonadetes; order Longimicrobiales; family Gaopeijiaceae; genus JBGTMU01. The sequence continues at coordinate 8,488 of JBGTMU010000352.1, forward strand.
CCCATTCACATGCTTCCGGAGTTTCCCATGCAACGGTGCCGTCCGGCGACCCGGCGAGGTATCCCTCGCATTCTCGTTCCGCTCCTCCTCCTGCTGGTCGCGATTCCCCTCGCGGCCCAGAATCGCGGCTTCGAGGCCACCGACAGCTATCGCATGGTCTCGGTGGGGGGAGTGGAAATTTCGCCCGTCGGCGATTTCGTCGCGTTCACCGTGACCGAAATCCTCGAGGAGGAGAACTCCCGCCGAACGAGCATCTGGCTGCACGAGATCGAGAATGGGCGTGCGGTCGGGGACCCGTTCCGGTTCACCGATCCCACTCGAAACTCCACATCTCCCTCCTGGTCCCGCGACGGATCTCTCCTGTCGTTCAGTTCGAGTCGGGGTGACGAGGAAGGTTCGGTCTGGTTCCTCCGGGTGGGAGGGGCCGGGGGAGAGGCGTTCAAGATCGAGGGGGTCCGCTCCGCTCCGATCTGGTCTCCGGACGGGACCCGCATCGCGATGGTGACGACACCGGAGCGGGAAGAGGAGACAGAGCCGCGCGCGCTGCGAGTGGCTCCAGACGCCATCACCTCCGGGCTGGACCCCGAGCGCTTCGACGGCCACGTGGTCACGCAGCGCCGCTACAAGTCCGATGGGACCTTCGAATGGCTTCCCCATCCGGGTCACAGCGACAAGAGTCAGATCTTCCTGGTTCCCTCGTCCGGGGGTGAGCCCGCTCAGGTCACTGACCTTCCCTACAACGTGCGGCAGCTCTCCTGGTCCCGCGATGGGAGCTGGTTCCTCTTCGCAATGGATGAGGAAGAGAACGAGGAATACAGCTTCGACCCCACCGGCGGGATCTTCACCATCGGCGCGAACGGGGAAGGGCTCCGTGAAATCGTCGAGCTGCCCGGGGGCCAGGGGTCGCCTGCTCTCTCTCCCGACGGTCGGTACGTGGCCTTCCTGCATACGCCCGCATGGAACGCGGACACGGAGCTCGCGGTGATCGAGGTCGGGGCTGGCGGCGAACCCCGCGGAGAACCCCGTATTCTGACCGGGGCGTGGGACCGCACGGCCGCCGCTCCCTGGTGGACCCCTGACGGGTCCGCCATCCGCTGGGTGGGCCTCTCGAACGGGACAACCCACGTGTACGAGGTGCCACGGGAGGGCGGTGCTGTGCGTGCCGTCACCGAGGGCCCACGCACGGTCGGGTCGGTCACCGTGACGGCGGATGGCCGGTTCATGGCCTACACCTCGGGGGATCCGGTCCACCCGGCCGAGGTCCATCTCTCGGATGCGAACGGGGGCAACGAGATCCGACTGACCGGGTTCAATGATGCCTGGATGAGTGAGGTGGCGCTGAACCCCGCAGAGCGGCTGGTCTGGCGGGTCGCCGACGGAACCGAGATCGAGGGGTGGGTCATCCCCCCGGTGGGACACCGTCCGGGCCAGCGTGCCCCCCTGATCCTGAACGTGCACGGAGGTCCGCATTCGTCCTACCAGCACTCCTTCAGCTCGTCCTTCCACCACCTCTCTGGCGCCGGGTTCTATGTGTTCTACGTGAACCCCAGGGGCTCAACCGGCTACGGAAACGACTTCAAGCACGCCATCCATCAGGGCTGGGGACTCGTGGACGAGGAGGACTTCATCGAAGGTATCCAAGCGGCGCTCCGCGCCTACCCGGACGCGGACCCGGCCCGCCTGGGCGTAACGGGAGGAAGCTACGGTGGATACATGACGAACTGGCTCACGGCCCGAACAGACCTCTTCGCGGCGGCGGTCACGCGCGCTTCCATTTCCAACTGGGAGAGCCTGGCGAAGACCACCGACTCGAGCCAGCCGCATCGCGCCTTCGACGGGGCTTCCTACGAGCAGCGTGAAGCCTATCGGGCCATGTCACCGATCTCGTATGTCGAGAACGTGACCACCCCGACCCTCATCATCCACGGGGAGCACGACTTCCGGACCCCGCTCGGCGAGGGGGAACAGTGGTATCAGTCGCTGAAAAAGATGGGAGTCCCGACCGAGTTCGTGCTCTATCCGCGCAGTTCGCACGGCATCCGCGAACCGTGGCTCGCAGCCGACAACATGGAGCGGACCCGTCAGTGGTTCGTTCACTGGCTCCTGGAACGCCCCGTGGCCGCCGAGCAGGAGGCGGCCGGGGGGAGCTGACCTCCAGAACGCCGGGCCCGCAGGGCCGGGCCGTCAGGCGTGTGTCCCGACAGCGCGGCCCGCCACATTCCGCGGGCACGCCCCTCAGCCGCGGGAGAACTCCTGCTTGAACGCCTGGAAGTGCTCGCCCGTGCCGATCATGAAGAGACGGTCACCCGGGCCCAGGATTTCACCGGCGCGCGGCGAGGGCATGAGAACCCCGTCCCGCTCCACGGCGATCACATTCAACCCGGTACGGGCGCCGATCCCGGACGCTGCCAGGGTGCGGCCCGAGAGCGACCGAGGGAGATCCACCTCGTACAATTCAACCCCTTCGCCGAGGAGTACCATGTTGCGGTCACGCGCGAGGGAGGCGATGGCTTCGACCCCCAGCGTTGCGTAGGAGAGCACGAGATCGGCACCGGCGCGCTGGATCGATTTCACGTTCCGTTCGTGGGTGACGCGACTCACGATGCGCAGTTTCGGGTTCAGTCGCCGACAGTAGACGGTGAGGTAGACGTTCATCGCATCGTCGTTGGTCGTCAGCAGCACCGCGGGGGTATCGTGGATCCCGGCTTCCTCGAGAATCTCCCGGTTGGCCGCGTCACCCACGAAGACCCGGTCGGGGATGTCGGCCCATCGCTGCGCGAGCTCGGGCTTTCGCTCGATGAGGTGCACCGGAACCCCCTTCTTCTTGAGGGTTCTCGCGGCGGATCGACCGACCTTCCCTCCGCCGATCACGATCACCGGGTTCCAGTTGGTGTCGTAGATGTACAGGAGCTCATCCAGCTCGGCCATCTGACTCTGGGTTCCGATGACTACCGGGAGGCATTGATCCGTCAGGACCCGATCCGGTCGGGACGGCTGCAACGAGGCCTGTTCCCAAACCCCCACGATGTTCAGCCCCATCAGCTCACGCAGGTTCGTGTCGCGGATGGTTTTCCCCACCAGCGGCGTGTTCATGACGGGGAACTCGGCGATCACCAGGTCGCGGAAGCTCCCGATTGGATGGGTCTGTGCGTGGCCTGCGTTGATCCGGTTGGCGAGCTGCTCTCCGAGCTGCCGGCGCAGCCCCAGCACGTGAGTGGCTCCAGCCATCTCCAGCAGATCGGTGGCATCCTCGCTTGAGGCTACGGCGACGATCGGAACCTCGGCGCTGACCTCCCGAATCGTGAGCACCACATTCGTGTTCGTGATGTCGTCCAGGTTGGCCACCACGAGGCGGGCCCGGGTCACTGCCGCTTTCTCGTACGTGGCGATGTTGTCCACTTCGCCATACATCACGGATATCCCATCCCCGTGACGCCGGGCCGCCCGCTCGGGGTCCGGATCCAGAAGGATGTAGGGGATCCGGTGCAGGGTGAACTGCTCGATGAGCCCCGGCGCAACCGAATCGTAGTCGCAGAGGATCACATGGTCGCGGAGATCGTCGGGGGCCGCCCGGGGAGCTCTGATCCGGATCTGGGCCTCGAGCCAGGGCGCATAGAAATACCGGATGAAGACGAAGGGGAGCACGACCAGCAGAAGGATCACGCCCGTGAAGAGCACGAAAATGCTGAACCCTCGACCGAGATCACTGTGAAAGGTGATGTCCCCGAAGCCGAGCGTCGTCATGGTCACGAGCGTCCAGTACAGGCCACTGAGGATGCTGTGATCCTGCCCCTCCACCTCCATGATCACATGGAAGAGGAAGGTGAAGAGGGCGATGACGGCCAGGAGAAAGGCCACGAACCGGGCCAGCGCCCCGAGGTTGGTTCGCAGTTGCGGCTCGGTCATGAACAGTCCGAGCTGGGCCCCGAGGGTCTTCAGCACCCCGGCTCCTTTCCCTTGAGAAACATGATCGGGGGATACCCCGCAGGCGCAGGACGCTACTTGTCCCGGATGGGGGAAGGCAAGGGGGGAGCTACCCTTCTTCCTCCCCGGCGAGGGAAAGGCGGGGAGTCTTGCGCGGTCCCTTCAGTGCCGATCCGCGTCCGGAGAGCGAGGGGTTCGTCATGAAGTACTGGTGTGCGCTGAAGGGCTTCTTGCGGGGGCGGATTCGGCGCCAGGACCCGTCCGGAAGGAGCGCCCAGCTCTGCACGTTGTCTTTCAGATTTGCGATAATGATCTGATCGAGAACCTGTCGGTGCACGGTGGAGTTCTCGATCGGGACGAGGAATTCGACGCGGCGGTCGAGGTTTCTGGGCATCCAGTCCGCAGATGAGATGAACACGACGGCGTGCCTCGAGGGCATCTTCTTGCCATTGCCGAAGCAGACGATCCGGGAGTGCTCGAGGAAGCGCCCCACGATGCTCCGGACGCGGATATTCTCGGAGAGGCCCGGCACCCCGGGACGCAGGCAGCAGATTCCCCGAACCACCAGCTCCACTTCGACCCCGGCCGACGACGCCCTGTAGAGCGCATCGATCAACTCGCCGTCCACGAGCGAGTTCACCTTGACCCAGATCGCCCCCGGGCGTCCCGCCTGCGCATGCTCGATCTCGGCCTCGATCCCCTGCATCAGCCGCGTTCGGAGATCGATGGGTGCTACCGCCAGCTTCGCCATGGCGCGCGGTCGGGCATAGCCGGTCAGGAAGTTGAACACCCGTGCCGCGTCCAGGCAGAGGATGGGGTTGCAGGTGAAGAACGACAGGTCCGTGTAGACGCGCGCCGTGACCGGGTGGTAGTTGCCCGTGCCGAAGTGGGCGTAGGTGCGCAGGCCGTCCGACTCCTTTCGCACCACCAGCGAGACCTTGGAGTGCGTTTTCAGCTCGATGAAACCGAAGACGACGTGCACCCCGGCCCGCTCCATGTTCCGGGCGAAGCGGAGGTTCGCCTCCTCATCGAAGCGCGCCTTCAGCTCGATCAGCGCCGTCACGTTCTTCCCGGCTTCCGCCGCTTCGATCAGCGCGTGAACGATCGGGGAATCCTCGGAGGTGCGGTACAGGGTCTGCTTGATGGCCACCACATTCGGATCCCGCGCCGCCTGGCGGAGGAACTGCACCACGACGTCGAAGCTCTCGTAGGGGTGGTGAACGAGGATGTCCTTTCTTCGGATCGCCGCCATGCAGTCGCCTCCGAAGTCGCGGATCCGCTCCGGGAAGCGGGCCGCGAACTCGGGAAACTTGAGATCGGCCCGCTCCTCGACGTCCAGCTCATCCAGATCCCCGAGCCCGAGGAGATTCCCCGCCTCGAATACCTCGTCTCCGGCCACTCCAAGCTCATTCATGAGGAAGCCACGAATCTCCTCGGACATCCCCACCGAAACCCTCAGATGGATCACAGTCCCGCGCCGCCGGCGCTGCAGCGCCGACTCGAACTCCTGCATCAGGTCTTCCGCTTCGTCTTCGATCTCGACGTCGGAGTCCCGGATCACGCGGAAGTACCCCGCCTCCACCAGACGGAAGCCGGGGAAGAGGTTCTCGAAGTGGAGGCCGAGGAGTTCCTCGATCCGGAGGAAGCGGATTTTCCGTCCGGGAAGCCGGATGAAGCGCGGCATCTGAGTGGGAATCGGGAGGAGCGCGGTCATCGGCCTGCGATCCTCGATCCCCTCGAGCGACAGAACCATCGAGTAGCCGAGGTTCGGGATGAAGGGGAAGGGATGCGCCGGATCCGCTGCCAGCGGTGTGAGGACAGGAAAGAGCTGCTCCTGGAAGTATGCCTCCAGCCAGTGCAGCTCCTTTCCCGTGAGTTCGTCCGGGCGCACCACGGTGACCCCGGCATCCCGGAGCTCTTCCCGGATTGAGCCCCATCGCCCCTGCTGGCGAAGCATCAGCCTTCCCGCGGCTACGCGGATGGCCTCCAACTGTTCGAGGGGGGTCATCCCTTCCTGGGTTCGCCTCGAGATCTCGCCACGGACCTGAGCCTTGAGTCCCGCCACCCGCACCATGTAGAACTCGTCCAGATTCCGAGCCGAGATCGAAAGGAATCGGAGTTGTTCGAGCAGGGGGTGCCGCCCGTTGTGAGCCTCGTCCAGGACGCGTTCGTTGAACGCGAGCCAGGAGAGTTCGCGGTTGAGGAACCGAGCCCTGTCGGTGGGTCCGATTTCAGGTGCGGGGACAGGATCCGCCCCGGCGGGGCGGTGTTCCGGTTGCGACCGCGAGGTCGTGGGGGAGGGTGGCATTATCATGGGTAGTGTGGTTCGTCCTGTTGAACGCTACCCGGAGTCGGGGGCGCCGCACAAGAGATTGCAACGTAACAATCTGGCTAGCCTGCCGGAGCCTGGGAGGGCGGTGAACTATTGGAGGGACCACCGCGACGGGGTCTTGCGTGACCGGGGCGAGGTGGAGGAGCGACATCGATACGGTAGCATCGATACGGTAGCATCGGTGAGGGACTCCAACGAAGATCCCGGGCCGCAACCCCCCCGTCGCCCTTCAGGTTGGGGCGGCAGGTGCCCCCTCGGTCGTTGGCCCGCCTCGCCGTAGCTCAGCACTGCCTGTGACGAGCCGACTGCGATTGGGGCCCCTGGCGCGCCCCCGGATCCCGACGAGGGCGCGCCCAGGCGGGACCAACCTCGCCATCGAGGGTCCGCTGCCAATCATCGGCGAGGTTCGTCCCGGAAATCGGGATTAACACCGCCGGGGTGAGCCCGTGATGCCATCGGCGGCGGGATTGGTCCCGATTTCCGGGACCATCCCCGCCGCGAACACGCGCGATACGGCGGTGGCGGAGTTGATCCCGGCGGACAGGGCTCCGATTCCCATCGGCCCCCCCCCAGCCTCTCGCTTGCTGCTCTCCGGCGTCAGTGGATATCCCGGGCCCAGCAGAAGGGCGGGGCGCCGACCGTTCTTGAGCAGCGCCTGACCCGGTCGTTTCCGCCCAGCGCCCCACTCGCGGACCGTTCCCGCCCAGCGTCTCACCCGCCGACCTGCTTCATCCGGCTCGGACACGCTCCTAGGGAGGCGAGGTCGCGACCAGAACCGAGGTGATGGCCAGAACCACGAGTCCGATCAGGGCCTCCAGCGTGGCCGGGATCCGGAGCTGACCGGCGTCCGCATTCGCCGCCAGCGCCGGACGCACGCGCCTCCAGTTGTAGAACCCCAGCACGAGTACTCCCAGCACCCCGACGTACTTGAGGAGGAGCGTTCGGCCATAGGTGGTGGTGAGGAGGAGCGTGGGATTGCCCAGGTGCAGCCAGGACTGGAAGCCCCCGGTCACGATGAGGAGCCCGACAGCGATCAGCGCGACGCGCGAGAAGGCATTCACCAGCCGCGCGAGGGGTGGTAGACCCCCTCCTCCCCCGAAGGCCGGGTCTTCCGCCTTCCTCCCCGCCCGGATCGAAGGGAGCCCGATGGCAAGGAGAAGCCAGAGCCCCCCAAGCCAGATTCCGGCGGCGAGCACATGAAGGTAGAGGGCCGTGACGGCCTGTGCCCGCAGCTCGACGGTGCTCCACGCATGCCCCTGGAGCGCGAGGGAAAGCGGGAGGAGGAGCGCCGCGACCCCCAGCACCCGCCACCCCGCGATTTTCTGGCCTTCGGGAGCCGCGAGGAAGAGGCCCGCGATCCCGAGCACCACGGCGGCCAGGTGGACAAACCACCCCGCGCCCCATCCGGTCGCGAACAGAAGGTGGAAGAATCCTTCCCCCATCCCCTCTCCCAGCGTCGTTAACTGCTGCTGGAATCGGAGTGCGAGGGTCACGAGCAGGAGGAGCACAGCTCCCCATGCCGCTCGATGGATCCCCCGGAAGGCGACGGAGGTGAAGACCGGCAGGTCGCCCGGCCGCGCGAGTCGGCCGAGTACACCGAAACGAAACGCGACCGTGCCGAGAAGAAGCACGACCCCGATCAGGTGAAGCCAGCGGACAATCGTCCCCCGCGGGAGAGACAGGACCGACGCTGTGGGGTCACCCCCGGGTGCGATCGCGGACCCGGCGAAGCTGTCAGGTGCGGCCCCGAGGTCGACGGAATCCTGCGGAGCCTCATCGTCCTGCGGCACCCCATCGCTCCCGGGAGCCTCTTCGTCCTGCGCCTCCTCCTCCACTACAGCGAAGGAATACGTGCCCTGGATGATATGTCCATCGGATGCTGCGGTTCGCCACTCGACCCGGTACATGCCGGTGGGAAGCGGTTCGTCCAGTTCAAGACTGATCCGGTCGCGCGCATCCGGAGTGATCCACCTCGTCTCCCCGGCCGAAATGGCTTCACCTTCGGCCGTATACAGCAGGATCCGGCTCAGTACCTGGTCCACGGCTTCCGAGAACGTGAGCTCGATCACCTCGACCGGACCGCGGGTGACGGCATCCGGGGCGGGGACTGCAAGCCGCAGCTCCGGATGGGGGATCTCGCCCGCGCCCGGAGCCAGAAGGGGGATCTCACCCGCACTCGGAACCAGATGGGGGATCGTGCCCGCGCCCGGAAACGGGGCGGCCAGAGCGCACGCCATCCACAGAGATAGGAGACCAGTGCGGACGGGACCGCGGGTTCGGCGGTCGACTCCGAGCGGGGAAGCGTCGGACATGGGCGTCGGGCGTAGAAGGGAAGGGGGCCGCGAACCGGCTACGTGAAAGAGTAGACGATTCCCGGAAGCGGTGCCAACTCCGCATTCCACCCTTCATCGTTCGCGCCCGCGGGGCTACTTTCCCACGATTGGAAGGCAGACGCCCTTCCGCCCCGCCTTCCACCAGCTACCGAAGCCATGATCCGGGTCACTTTCCTGGGAACCGCCGCCTCGCGCCCGACGGTCGGCCGCAACGTGAGCGCCATCAGCATTCAGCGCGAAGGCGAGCTCGTGCTCTTCGACTGCGGGGAGGGCACCCAGCGCCAGATGATGCGCTACGGAACCGGGTTCGCACTCGACTGCATCTTCATCACCCACATGCACGCGGACCACTATCTCGGTGTGATCGGTCTTCTGCGCACGATGGCGCTCCAGGGAAGGACCGAGCTGCTGCGCATCTGCGGGCCGGCGGGCTCCACCTCCACGCTCGACGCGGCGATCCACCTGGGGATGATCCGGCTGGCCTTTCCCGTGGAGATCCGCGAGATGGAGCCGGGGGATCGGGTGCGTTTCGCGGAGCATGACATCGAGGCCTTCGCGGTGAAGCATGGCACGTCGGCACTGGGATACCTCCTCCGCGAACACGAGCGACCCGGACGCTTCGATGTGGAGCGCGCCCGGGCGCTGGGCGTACCCGAGGGCCCCCTCTTCGGCCGGCTCCATCGGGGTGAGACCATCGAAGTCGACGGTCGCGTGATCCGCCCCTCCGAGGTGGTCGGGGCGCCCCGGCGGGGGCGGCTCGTTGCCTACACCGGAGATACCGCCCCCTCGGAGAAGGTAGCCGAGCTGGTCCGCGGGGCGGATCTCCTGATCCATGACGGGACGTTCGGGGACGAGGAAGTGGATCGCGCCGCCGAGACCTTCCATACGACTGCGGCCCAGGCGGCCGAGCTCGCACTTCGGGCGGGTGTCGAACGGCTCTGCCTCACTCACGTCTCGGCCCGTTACTCCGCGAACCCGTCGCCGCTGGAGCAGGAGGCCCGGGCGATCTTCCCCCGCAGCCAGGTGGCGTGGGACGGGCTCGAGATCGAGATCGGGTATCCCGACGACGAGATGACTGAGTGAGCGACACTATCGTGGTCGTGGGTCTCGGCCGGGTGGGTGGATCGGTGGCGAGGGCCCTCCGCGCCCTGCCGGACGCCCCGCGAGTGCTGGGGGTCGATCCGGACCCGATCCAGGGGGAGCAGGCGCGCCAGGCCGGAGTTGTGGAGTTCGTGGATCTCTCGGGTGAGGTGGCGATCCCGGAGGGCTCCCTGGTGCTCTATGCGACCCCCCTCGCCACGACCCTCAGGCTCCTGAAGGAGCACCGCGACCTCTGGCACCCGGATGCGTGGGTGAGCGATGTCGGAACGCTGCAGGCGCCGATCCACCGCCGCATGACCGCCCTGGGTATGGAGGGACGATACGTTGGTGCACAGCCGATGATCCGGGGGGATGGCACGGGTTTCGGCGCATCAGGGGACGGGGTTCTGGCCGGCGCCAGGGTCTGGCTTACCGCGTCCGACGCCGTTTCGCCCGCATTTCGCCTTCGTGCCGAGGCGCTTTGGAGCTCTCTTGGGGCCGAGCCGGAGTGGATCGACCCCGAGGAGCACGACCGTCAGATGGCCTGGGTATCGCTCCTTCCAAGACTCGTCTCGCATGCCCTTGCGGGTGCACTGGACGCCGCGGGATATCCGCGTTCGGCGCTCGGCCCGGAAGCGCAGCAGATGGTCCACCTTTCCACCCTCGATCCCGAGGGTGAGGGGGCACTGTTCGAGGCCTCGGCGCCCGCGCTCGGGACCGGGCTCACCTCGATCTCCCGCGCCCTGAACATCCTGGCGGATCTGCTGGCCCGGCGGGAGATGGGGCGGATCCAGGAATTTACGGAGCGTACACGCAGGTGGGGCGTGGAAGGGGGGGAGGGATGAACCATACGGGCTCGCCATCGCTGCGGGTGCCCGGCGACAAGTCGATCAGCCATCGGGCGCTCCTCCTGGGCGGAATCGCGGAGGGGGAGTCGTTCCTCGAAGGCCTCCTTCCCGGGGCCGATTGTCAGAGCACGGCTCAGGCGCTCCGGGCGATGGGTGTCGAAGTGCCCGGTCTGTCGGCCCGGGGGGACGAGATTCGAATCCGGGGGCGTGGCCTGCGCGGTCTCCAGTCTCCGGAGCGTGTGCTGGATTGCGGGAACTCGGGCACGACGGCTCGACTCCTCCTCGGACTCCTCTCGGGTTTGTCCATCGAAGCCGTACTGGACGGCGATCCGTCACTCAGATCTCGGCCGATGCGTCGGGTCACGGGTCCTCTCCAGTCGCTCGGTGCCCGGTTTCAGGAGGAAGGCGAGGCCGACCGCCTGCCGATCCGGACCGCAGGAGGGTCCGTCCACGCAGGTACGATTCGACTCGCGATCGCGAGCGCCCAGGTGAAGAGCGCCCTGCTCCTGGCCGGTCTCGCGGCGGGAGTGGGCATCACCGTGGTCGAGCCGATCCGGTCGCGCGATCACACCGAGCGGATGCTTCGGAGGATGGGGGTTCAGGTTTCCGAGGGAAATGATCCGGAGGGCGGCTGGCGGGTGACGCTCGAGGCGCCGGTGGTGGCCGCCCTCGATCCCCTCCGGCTCCGAATCCCGGGGGATTTCTCCTCTGCGGCCTTCCTTCTGGCTCTGGGGCTCCTGCGCGAAGCCGGAGCAGGACCGCTGCGGATTGCTGACGTCGGACTCAATCCAACCCGCACCGGGCTACTCGGCGTGCTCGGCAGGATGGGAGCCCGAATTGAAGTCGAATCGCCAAAGGGCGTGGACGATCCTGCGGGCGAGCCTGTCGGAACGGTGGTCGCGTATCCGTCTCCCCTGCGCGGGGTGGAGGTCGAGGGGGAGGAGATCCCGGCCCTGATCGATGAGATCCCGCTCATTGCGGCGATCGCGGCTCGGGCGGAAGGCACGACGATCATCCGCGACGCCGGGGAACTCAGGGTCAAGGAATCCGACCGGATCTCGGCAATGGTGGGGAACCTCCGGTCGGTCGGGGTCGACGCGGAAGAGCTTCCGGACGGCCTCGTCGTGCGAGGAAGTCCGGCCCCTCTCAGCGGAGAGGTGTCCTGCCATCATGACCACCGCATCGCCATGGCCTTCGGTGTGCTCGGGGCGCTCCCGGGCAACGACATTCGGGTCGACGATCCCGAGGTGGTTTCGGTCAGCTTCCCCGGCTTCTGGGAAGTGCTCGCAGGCTCCCGGGTGGCCGTCGCCGACCCACACCCGACGGAACGCGCCCCCATCGTCACCCTCGATGGCCCGGCCGGATCCGGGAAGTCGACCACCGCACGGGAGGTGGCGCGTCGACTCGGCTTCCGGCACCTGGACTCCGGGGCGCTCTACCGCGCGATCACCTGGGGGCTCATGAGGAGAGGGGTGCCCGAATCCGAGTGGGGTGCGCTCGCGCCAGCTACCCTTCAGGCGCTTGATCTCCGGCTCGATCCAGTCCCGGATGGCTTCCGGATTCTCCTCGAGGGCGAAGATCCGGGTGACGCCCTGCGCACTCCGGAGGTCACGCGCGGGGTGTCGAAGATGGCGGGGCTTCCCGCGGTCCGGGAACGGCTCCTCGACCTGCAGCGCCAGGTCCGGGAGTGGGGAGGAGTCGTGGCCGACGGCCGGGACATGGGAACGGTGGTCTTTCCGGACGCGGAGGTGAAGATCTTCCTTACCGCCTCTCTGGAGGAGCGAGCCCGTCGGCGCCTCCTTCAGGAGGATCGCCCCGCAGGCCCTCGGGAGACGATCGAGGAGGCCGCACGGATCGAGGCTCGGGATCGGGCCGACCGGGAGCGGGCCGTTTCTCCGCTGCGCCCGGCGGAACACGCAGTTCCCCTCGATACGAGCGGGCTCACCTTCGAGGAACAGGTCGACCGGATCGTGGCGCTCGTGCGGGAGCGCGCACCCGCGCGCGAGTAATCAGTGAGCTGATCCGGGAGCCGAGCCTGGTTCAACGGCCTGTTGAGTGCCTTCGGACCGCGGCCGCGAGGCCTTGACCGAAACCGCACGAATTCAATAACTTATGGGTCTGTCCCGTTTTGGCCGTACACGGCGGCCCGGGTATGAAATCACCAGGGGAGCATGACCCTTCGGGTCCCGCTTCCCGCAGGCCTCCACCGACGGCTCGCGCCCTCGCCGGAGTGACCCCACCGGTTTCCCCTCGATGACCGATCACACCGAAGACCCGCAGACCCCCGAAGAGTCGACGCACCCCACCCTCGAAGAGATTGTTGGCGATGCGTCTGTCATCGTGGCGGTTGATCCGAAGAAGGTGAAGAAGAACGCGCCCCGCGTGGGCATCTCGCCCGAACTCTCCATGGACCCCTATGGAGAAGAAGATCTGGGAATGACCCGGGATGAGTTCGAAGCGATGCTCGAACAGTTCCAGGGCGACCTCCCCGATGCAGTGGAGGGCGAGATCGTCATGGCCCGGATTCTCCGCATCACCGACAAGTCGGTGATCCTGGAATTCGGGTTCAAGAGCGAGGGCTCCGTCCCGCTCGACGAGTTCAAGGATCCTTCCGTCCTCGCCGTCGGCGACGAAGTTGAAGTCCTCCTCGAGAGCCTCGAGGACGATGACGGCGTCGTCGTGCTGTCGAAGCGGAAGGCCGACTTCCTCAGGGTGTGGGAGAAGATCAAGGAGGCTCACGAGGCCGACCGCCCCGTGAAGGGAATCCTGGCCCGCAAGATCAAGGGTGGCGTCACCGTCGACCTGATGGGCGTGGATGCCTTCCTTCCGGGTTCGCAGATCGCGCTCCGCCGCGTCCCGAACATCGAAGACCTGATCGGCGAGACCTACAAGTTCAAGATCATCAAGCTGAACAAGCGGCGCAGGAACATCGTCGTGTCCCGCCGGGTGATCCTCGAGGCCGAGCGCGAGAAGAAGCGCGAGACCCTCGTGAAGGAACTCATGGTCGGGCAGGTCCGCGAAGGGATCGTGAAGAACATCACGGACTTCGGTGCCTTCATCGACCTCGGCGGCCTCGACGGACTGCTCCACATCACCGACATGTCCTGGGGCCGTGTGGGCCATCCCTCCGAAGTGGTGGAGATCGGCAAGGCCCTCGACGTGAAGGTTCTCGACATCGACTGGGACCGCGAGCGCATTTCGCTCGGGCTGAAGCAGCTCCTTCCGTATCCCTGGACCGACATCGATACCAAGTACCCGGTCGGTGCCCGTGTCCGTGGCAAGGTGGTCTCGATCACGAACTACGGCGCCTTCATCGAACTCGAGAAGGGCGTCGAGGGGCTGGTGCACATCTCGGAGATGTCCTGGACCCGCAACATCCGTCACCCTTCGAAGCTTGTCGGAATCAGCGACGAGATCGAGGCCGTGGTTCTGAAGGTGGATCCGCAGGACGAGAAGATCTCGCTCGGGATGAAGCAGATCGAGGAAGATCCGTGGCTCTCCCTGCCGATGAAGTACCCCACCGGAACCGCGCTGGAAGGAAAGGTGAGGAACCTCACTTCCTTCGGTGCCTTCGTGGAGATCGAGCCGGGCATCGACGGTCTGGTGCACGTCTCGGACATGAGCTGGACCAAGCGGGTCGAGCATCCGTCGGAGATCGTCCAGAAGGGTCAGGACGTGAAGGTGATGGTTCTCGATATCGATTCCGAGAACAAGCGGATTTCACTTGGAATCAAGCAGCTCGAAGCCGATCCGTGGCCGCAGATCGCGGAGAGGTTCGCTCCCGGTGTCGAAGTGACCGGCTCCGTTGCCCGCGTGCAGGACAAGGGCGTGGTGATGGATCTCGGCGACGACATCGAGGGATTCGCGCCGGCCTCGCATACGGGTGTGGACAACGCGGACCTTCTGGAGGAGTACTTCCGGTCGGATGAACCCGTGGAGCTCCGGATCCTCGAGTCCGATGCGAACAACCGCCGCATCGTGCTGGAGGTCCTGGAAACCCCCGAGCGCAGGGCGGTCGAGAAGCATGTGCCCGAGGCGGACGCCGAGGCCGAGCCGGATTCACCTGCGGCGGCCGATGGAGAGGGTGATGTGGCGACCGAAGCCAGGTCAGAAGCCCCGACCGAGGTAGAGGCCGAACCGAGTCCGGAGGCCGGGACCGAGGTCGCGGCCGACCCGGAGGTGGAACCCGAAGCGGAAGCGGAAGTAAAGGCCGAAGCGGGTGACGAGGCCGAGGTCGACGCTGAAGCGGAAGGAGAAGCCGAGGCCGAAGCCGATGAGAAAGTCGAAGCCGACGCCGACGCTGACTCCGATGGGGAAGCCGAAGCCGAGGCCGACGAGGAGAAGTCGTCCTAGGACGCTGGACGCGGGACCGGGGGATGCGGCTCGTCCCATGAGTCGAGTCCGCCCCCCGCAGCCTTGCTCGACGGAAAGCCAGCGGGGTGTGAGCTTCGCTCATCGAGGCCGCCCGGGCGATACGCCTGGGCGGCCTCTTGCCGGTAAACAGGAGAGCTGATCGATGACCCGAATGCGTGATACCCTGTGGACGGCACTGGCCATGCTCGTCGTGCTGTCCGGGTGCAGCGTGGGAGAGGCCCCGCCTCCCCCGGCGCCCGCGGCCACCATGGAGGGGCCGGCGATCACGGATGGCCTGCGCGAT
>JBGTMU010000353.1:0-29854 GCA_041743405.1 Longimicrobiales bacterium
CGACCACCTCGCCCGACCCGAGCCCCGCGCGCTGGAGCCCGAGGGCCACCTGATCGCACCAGGCATCCATCTCCCCGTAGCTCCAGTCGCGCCCGACCCCTTCGATCGCCGGGGCGGACGGGTCACGCCGGGCCGCCTCCCTCAGCGGATCCATGGTATCATCGTCATCTTCCGATCAGGAGCCCGGTACTCAGCGCGACCGCGTAGATCGCGACCCCGCGGGCGGTGGCCCCGAGCATCGGGTTCAGCTCGCGCGGATCCGTGAAGGTGAATACGGCGCGGAGGGGGGCGATCAGGAAGAGGAGCGATGCGCTTCCGAGCAGCGCTCCGAGGTGCCAGGCGAAGAGGACGATGCCCGCGAGGGGAACCCCGGCTGCAACCAGGACGAGGCCGAGATACTGGAGCCGGCTTCCTCTCACCCCCAGGCGCACGGCGAGGGTCCGCTTCCCCGCGAGGGCATCGGTTTCCCGGTCCCGCAGGTTGTTCACCACGAGGATCGCGGTGATGAGGGCCCCCACCCCGCTTCCGCCGAGGATGAGATCCATCCGGAACGAAAGCGCCTGGACCCAGTAGGTACCCGCGACCGCCACCGGGCCGAAGAATGCGAAGGCAAAGAGATCGCCCAGACCGTGATAGGCGAGAGGAAGGGGGCCTCCGGTGTAGGCCACTGCACAGAGCAGCGAGAGGAGGCCGATGAGGAGAATGGGAAGCCCCCCGACCGCCACCAGGTATACCCCGACTCCGAAAGCGAGGGCGAGCGCCAGGACCATTCCCCGCCACACGGCGGTGGGGGAAAGAAGCCCCGCCTGCACGACCCGCGTGGGGCCGAGTCGGGTCTCGGTGTCGCCTCCCTTCTGCCAGTCGAAGTAGTCGTTTGCGAGGTTCGCCGCGATCTGGATGAGGAGCGCCCCGGCGAGTGCCGCAGTGGCTGGAAGAGGAGCCGCCGCCCCGTGGGCGATGGCGAGGGCCGTCCCCAGGACGACCGGAGCGACCGCTGCCGGGAGCGTCTTCGGCCGGATCGCGAGGATCCAGCGCCCGGCGGTCGAGAGCACCGGCGCCGGGGCGGGCCCTCCCGCACTCACCAGGGGAGCCAGGGGTACTTCCTGAAGTCCGGCTTCTCCTTGTTCAGGAATGCATTCTTCGCGGACTGCGCCTGCTCGGTCATGTAAAAGAGGAGGGTCGCGTTCCCGGCCAGCTCCTGGAGCCCCGCCTGCCCGTCGACCGCGGCGTTGAACGAACTCTTGAGAAGGCGGATCGCGAGTGGGCTCTTGTCCAGGATCTGCTGCGCCCAGCTCCACCCCTCGGCCTCGAGCTGTTCGATAGGCACGACCTTGTTCACGAGCCCCATGTCGAGCGCCTCTCCCGCACTGTACTCCAGACAGAGGTACCAGATTTCGCGCGCCTTCTTCTGCCCGACGATGCTGGCGAGATACGAGGCACCGAACCCGCCGTCGAAGCTCCCGACCTTGGGGCCGGTCTGACCGAAGACCGCGTTGTCCGCGGCGATCGTGAGGTCGCAGATCACGTGGAGAACGTGTCCGCCTCCGATGGCATACCCCCCCACGAGGGCGATCACCGGCTTCGGCATGCTTCGGATATAGCGCTGGAGCTCGAGAACGTTCAGGCGGGGGAGGCCGTCGCCCCCCATGTACCCGGAGTCACCCCGGACCCGCTGATCGCCTCCGGAGCAGAAGGCGTACTTTCCGTCCTTTGCCGGCCCGTTGCCCGTGAACAGGACCACTCCGATCGAGGGGTCTTCCCCCGCATTTCGAAAGGCTTCCTGAAGCTCGAGGAGCGTTTCCGGGCGAAAGGCGTTGCGCACCTCGGGACGATTGAACGCAATTCGCGCCACGCCGTCGGAAGTGTGGTACGTAATGTCCTGATATGGCTTCACTTCCTTCCACTCGGGGGTATCCATTCCGTGTCACCGAAGGGTTTGAGAAACGCGTTCCGCACAGTCGCTGAACAGGCTACGGGATTCCGGGGTGCGAATCAACCTGGAGTGCTCTGGCCATGACGGCCTCCGCGCCCGGTGGATCTGGCCCCCCCACCCCCTCCTCCCTACCTTTCCACTCATAGCCTGCGTCCCCGTCCCGCCCCTCCTGCCGACTCCTTCGCGCACGCCCTCGGAGTACCTTAATGGGTTCCACCGTCCTGGCCGGCATTCTCCAGAACATCACCGTGCTCCTCGCGGTGGCTTTCCTCTTCGGGATAGCCACCTCGCGGACGCGGTCGCGGGGCCGGCCTCTGAAGCGCCTGGGGATCGGAGCCATGCTCGGCCTGATGGCGATCGGCGTCATGATGGCGTCACTCCGGGTGGAACCCGGGCTGATCTTCGATGCGCGTTCGGTGGTTCTCGGCATCACGGGACTCTTCTTCGGGGGGCTCGCAACCGCGGTTGCGGTCGCTATCTCTGCCGGGTACCGAATCATGGAAGGAGGTGCCGGGGCCTTGACGGGAGTCGGCGTGATCGTGGCCTCGGCAGGGATCGGGCTGACCTGGCGGCACTTCCGGCGAGATCACCTTTCCGAACTTGGATTGGGTGAACTCCTTCTCTTCGGGGGTGCGGTCCACTTCGCGATGCTGGGCCTTCTCTTCACACTCCCCGATGGCCTGGCCTTCGAAGTCATCCCACGCGTAGCGCCGGCCGTACTGGTTCTCTTCCCCCTCACGACGGCGGCACTCGGGTTCGCCCTGGTACTCCGACTGAGAACCGCAGCGGCCGCGGTCCGCCTCGCGGAGAGCGAGGAGAGGTACCGGAGCATCTTCGAGGAGAACCAGACCGTCATGCTGATCATCGACCCCGTCGATGGTCGGATCACCGACGCGAACCCTGCCGCGGTCGCCTTCTATGGCCTGAGCCGGGACCGAATTCGCGGCAGCCGGATGTGGGACATCAGCACCCTTCCGGAGAAAGAGGCCCGACGAGAGATCGACCATGCGATGCGCCGCGTGCATGAGAGCTTCGAGTCGCGACATCGACTGGCAGATGGAACGGAGCGGGAGGTCAAGGTCCACTGCGGCCCCATCACCCTCGACGGCCGCCCTCACCTCTTTTCCATCATACTCGACGTGTCCGAGCGCGTTCGGATTCTGGAGGAGCTCCGTGCCAAGGAGGATCGGGTCCGGCTCCTGGCGACCGCCACCGAAGCCACGGCCAACCCCATCGTGATCACGGACCCGGGGGGGACCATCGAATGGGTCAACCCTGCGTTCATCGAACTGACTGGATACTCGCTGGAGGAAGCGGTCGGGAAAAACCCGCGCGACCTCGTGAACTCCGGCATCCACGATCGAGGATTCTTCCAGACCCTGTGGCAGACCATCCTTTCGGGCAAAGTGTGGCGCGGTGAGCTGACGAATCGGAAGAAGAACGGGGAACTCTACAAGGAGGCCCAGACCATCACTCCTGTGAGGGGGAGTGACGGAGGAATTTCGCATTTCGTGGCCGTGAAACATGATCTCTCGGCCCGTCACGAAATGGAGGCGCGGCTGCAGCAGGCGCAGAAGCTGGAGACCGTGGGCCGCCTCGCCGGGGGCATCGCACACGATTTCAACAACCTCCTGACGGTGATCAACGGGGCGGCGCAGCTCGCGCTGGCCGAAATCCGATCGGACAGCCCCCTCCTCCGCGAACTTACCGAGATCCACGAAGCGGGGCTGCGGGCATCGCGCCTCACCACCCAGCTCCTCGCCTTCAGCCGGCGGCAGGTCCTCCGGCCGGTGACCCTCGATCTCACGGCTCTCGCAACCGATCTCCTGAAGATGATCCCCCGGCTGCTGGGGGAAGGGGTCGAGGTCGTGGCGCAGCTCCCGGACGCACCCGCGTGGACCCGCACGGACCCCGGTCAGATGGAGCAGGTGATCATGAACCTCGCCCTGAACGCCCGGGACGCGATGCCGCATGGAGGGCGCCTCAGAATCGATCTGGACGAAGTGGAGCTGAAGGATCAGGATCCCATTCTCCGCGGACGGCGCCGACCGGGCCCCTACCTGCGGCTCACCGTGGAGGACTCGGGCACCGGGATCCCCCCCGAGGTCCAGCTCCGGATGTTCGAGCCCTTCTTCACGACGAAGCCCGCCGGGAAGGGGACCGGTCTCGGTCTGGCCACCGTTTATGGGATCGTGACCCAGAGCGGAGGCGAGATCGATGTGCACAGCGAGGTCGACAAGGGAACGCGCTTCGACATCTATCTCCCCGTCTCGGCGGAGGGTCCGGAGGACACGGCGGCGTCCTCCCCGGTGCGGGATTCGAACGCGCCGGGCGATTCCCGGGGAGTGACGGAGACAATCCTCATCGTGGAAGACGAACCCACGATTCTTCGGGTCGCCACCCGGATTCTCGAGCGCTCCGGTTACTCCGTGCTGGGCGCGAACTCGGGGAGAGCGGCTCTGGGCCTCCTCGATGCGCACCCGGATTCGATCGACCTTGTCTTTACTGACGTGGTGATGCCGGAAATGAGCGGCCCGCAACTGATCGAGAGGATCCGGGAGCGCATGCCGCACGTGCGGGTCCTGTTCGCCTCGGGCTATGTGGAAGAGGTGCTCGAGCGGCACGGGGTGGCTTCGGAAGATGAGCACTTCATCGGGAAGCCGTACTCGGTGGAGGATCTCGGGGCCAAGGTCCGGGAGGTCCTGGCCGCGCCGGGTCCCTCGGAAGGGTGAGCGCTGTCGGTTCGGCGCTCACCACGTGAGTGGCCGTCCGCTCAACTACCCGGGGCCGTGTCCATCCCGAGGAACCCGCCTGTAACCTCCCCTCTCCGGCGGAGGTTCGCGTCCCGGTCCGTGCGGACCTCCAGAAGCACTGAACCTTCCCCCTCGATCGCCTCGGCGAGCGCCAGCCGCAGGGCATGGGTTGCGCCCTCGTTCTGGCCATCGACACAGTGATGGTCGAGGCCGAACAGCGCAGCCACTCGCTCCGGCTCCCGCCCGTGTGGCGTAGCGAAATAGCGCGTGAACTCGGGTTCCCACCCGCGAATCGGGAGGTGGTGAAAGATCCCGCCGCCATCGTTGTTCACCACCACGAAGACCACGCGGGCCCCGGAGTCCCGGAGCCCCAGAAGCCCGTTCTGATCGTGCAGGAGCGCCAGGTCTCCGAGCACCGCCACCACGGGACGCTCCGAGGCAAAGGCCGCCCCGGCGGCGGTGGACACGATCCCGTCGATGCCGCTCGCCCCCCGGTTCCCGAGCACGATCGGTCCGCGATCATCCGGGTGCACGAACGCATCCAGATCCCGCACGGGCATGGAGTTGGACACGAAGAATGCGGACCCGGCCGGAGTGCCCGCGAGAGCCTCCTGCAGGACGACCCCTTCGAAAAACTCACCGGATCCGAGCCCGTCGAGGACGTCCCGGGCATCGCGTTCGGCCGCCCACCACCGATCAAACCAGCCCGACTCCGGATTGATCCCGCCCTCCTCCGCCCGCAGAAGCTCCGGGAGAACCGAAACGGGGTCCGCCTGCAGGTACTCCGTAGCCAGGGTCAGGTGATCCTTCCAGCGTCCTCCGCCGTCGACCACCCAGTGCTCGACACCCGCGTTCTCCTCGAGGAAGCCGGCCAGCGTAGTTGAGGTCGGGGTCGCGCCGACCCGGAGCACGAGGTCGGGGGCAAGCGCACGTCGAAGTGCCGGGTCCCGCAGGAAGAGGTCGTAACCCCCGAGCGTTCCCGCTCCACCGTTGCCGAAGCGCGCTCCGGAAAGGGGGTCGGCGAGAAGCGGGACCCTTCCGCCCAGAGGAAGTCCCCGCAGGAGCGGGCCGATCTCCCAGGGGCGGGAAACCGGGCCCGCGATCAGGAGAGGGCGCTTCGACTCCCGCATCCGTGCCGTCAGCCGCAGGATTTCCCCCCCGGCCAAGGAGCCCCGGCGCGGGAGTATCCGGGTGAAGGGCCTTCCTCCGGGGCGTCCTTCCACCCCGAGCGACGACCGCTCTTCCGGGTCGGGAAGAAGGTACCCGGGCTCCGGGGCCGGCTCGAGTGGCTTCGAAAAGGGGAGGTTCAGGTGCACCGGACCGGCCGGGTCCCCTGTCGCCTGGGCCACTGCGCGAGCGGCGCTGCTCCTCAGATGCCGGAGCGTCGACTCGGATACCTCGGCGGGCGACAGTTCGTGGAACCCGCGGACGTACCGCCCGAAGATATGGGTCTGATCGATGGCCTGATTCGCATCGGCTCCCCGGAGGTGCGGGGGGCGATCAGCGGTCAGAAGGAGGAGCGGCACCTCGCTCTGGCTCGCCTCGACCACGGCCGGGTGCAGGTTTGCCACCGCCGTACCCGAGGTGGTGATCACCCCCGCCGGTCGACCGGTCGCCTTCCCGACACCGAGGGCGAAGAAGCCCGCGGAGCGTTCATCCAGTTGCACCACCATGCGAAAACGTCGGTCCGCGGCCGCGGCGAGAACCAGGGGCGTGGAGCGCGACCCGGGCGAAACCGTGAGTTCCCTCACCCCCGCGCGGGCCAGCTCGTCGAGGAGCACCCGAGCCCAGAGCTCATTCCGGTTCACTCATCCATCCCCGCAGCCAGAGCCCGGAGCGCTGGCTCGAACTTGAGCGCCGTTTCGGCCCACTCCGCATCTGGATCCGAGCCGGGAACGATCCCGGCCCCGGCGAACAGGCGCCAGTGACGGCCTCCCCCGACGGCGGAACGGAGAGCCGGCACGAAGTCTCCATCGCCAGCCGCATCCACCCACCCGACCGGCCCGGCATACCACCCCCGGTCGAACCCTTCGCGCTCCGCGATCAGGTTGAGTGCCGCCTCCCTCGGGCGCCCGCACACGGCCGGCGTGGGGTGCAGCGCCTCGGCCAGAGAGAGAACGTCCTCACCCGCCCGGATCTCTCCGCGGATGACCGTCTCGAGGTGCTGGATCCTGGCGAGGGTCAGGACATGGGGCGCCCCCTCCGCCTGCATCCGATCG
This sequence comes from Longimicrobiales bacterium, assembly GCA_041743405.1. Lineage (GTDB taxonomy): Bacteria > Gemmatimonadota > Gemmatimonadetes > Longimicrobiales > Gaopeijiaceae > JBGTMU01. The sequence goes on from JBGTMU010000353.1 coordinate 6,906, forward strand.
AGGAGCGGTGTCAGGACCTCAGTCATCTCCTCGGAGGTGAGCCGGTGCTCCTCCCTGTCCTTTCGACTGGCGAGGAGAGATGCGGCGAGCTCACGGTCCTGGGCATCATCCCCCCCGCGAGCAATGGATCCCGCCACGGCCGTGGCCTCGAATCGGCCTTCGCGGAGCTCCACGAGGATCTCGGGCGCGGCTCCGAACAGGACCCTCTGCGGATCCGGCTCGAAGAGGAATACGTGTGCCATCCGGTTCTCGTGGCGGAGGAAGCGCAGCACCCTGGAGACGCGGGCCGGGGCCGGAAGCTCCACATCGCGCGCGCGCGCCAGCACGGCCTTCGTGATCCTCCCCGCTTCGACTTCCTCGAGGAAACGCGTGACGGACCCGTGCCATCCGTCGCTCCCCTCCGCGTCGCCGAAGGGAAGTGAGCGGGGATCGCCCGGAATCCCCTTTCCCCTGTGGCGGAGACCCATGAGGCGCGAGCGGAGCTCCTTGAGCCGATCCGTGAGTGCCTTCACCTCATCGGGGGCACCCTGAGCCACGAGTCGGACACCTCGGCCCTGGCGCTCGAGGGTGAATCTGGGAAGGACGAATCGTGCTCGCGGAAACCCCGCCCAGACCCCGTTTCTCGGCCCGTCATCGAGGAAGCTGAATCCGCCGAGGAGTCGCGGACGATCTGCCGGACGCACGGCCTTCCATGCCTCCAGGGTTCCCCCGAACTGTTCCCCGAGAAGCGTTCGGAAATATGCGAAACGCGACCCTCCCACCTCCGGGCCGAGTGAGAAGTCCAGCACGGCTTCCCCCCATGCGATCCAGCGATCGCCTCTCCCCCAGAAGCCCCTCGGAGAGCCAGCCATGGCATGAATGAAGGCCGAAGGATCCGTCTCGGGAACTCGAACCGACAGGCGCACGATGCGAGCCCCCCCCGGGGCGGGTGCGAGAGTCGGCGAGTCTGGCGTAGCTTCGGCGTGCGGCATCCTGATCCTGGAACCCGGTCGTCGCTCCGGGGTGCCTCGGGGAAGCCGGGGTCCCGATGGACGCGAGCCTCGAATATACTCCACATCGGGATCCATCAAAATCGCTGGCTCACCCAGCTCCGTGCGTATTCCCGCCATCCCCCAAACCCAGCCCACTCGCGGGACCGCTCCATGCCCACCTCGCTCCCCATCAACGATCCGGTCCTGATCTTCGCTCTGGCGATGGGGATCTTCCTCCTCGCTCCCGTTCTCTTCGAGCGGATGAAAATCCCGGGGATCATCGGCCTGATCGTCTTCGGCACGATCGTGGGCCCGAACGTCCTGAACCTCCTGGAACGGGATTTCACCTTCATTCTGCTGGGTCAGGTCGGGCTGCTGTATCTCGTGTTCCTGGCCGGACTCGAACTGGACTTGAACCGGTTCAACGAGTATCGCCTGCGGAGCGTGACCTTCGGGCTCCTCTCGTTCGCCTTTCCGCTGGCGCTCGCGGTCGGGGTCATGCCCCTCCTGGGGTTCTCGCTCCCGGCCGCCCTCCTTGTAGGCGCCATCATCGGATCGCACACTCTGCTCGCCTATCCCGTCGTGTCACGGCTTGGGATCGGGAAGAACCCCGCCATCATCACGGTGATCGGCGGAACGCTCGTGACGGACACCCTCGCGCTCACCGTGCTGGCGGTGGTCGCGGGCTCTATGACCGGAGAGCTCAATCCGGCCTTCTGGTTCAGGCTCTTCGGGGTCCTGGCCCTTTACGTTGCAGTGGTGCTCGTCGCGATTCCCCGAGTCGGACGCTGGTTCTTCCGCAACGTTCCAAGTCAGGCCCCGGCCGAGTTCATCTTCCTGATGGTGGTGCTCTTCACCACGGCCTGGGCGGCATCGCTCGCCGGAGCGGAGCCGATCATCGGGGCCTTCCTGGCCGGACTCACCCTGAATCGGCTGATTCCGCTCAACAGCCCCCTCATGACGAGGGTGCGATTCGTCGGCAACGCCCTCTTCATCCCCTTCTTTCTGCTGTCGGTCGGAATGCTGGTGGATCCCGGCGTGCTGCTGGAAAGCGCCGAGGTGTGGGTCCTGGCCGGAACCCTCACCGCCCTGGTCGCTGCTGGCAAGTTCGCCGGCGCATGGAGCTCGAAGCTGATCTTCGGCTACAGCCGGGAAGAGGGACTCGCCATGTTCGGGCTCTCCGTGCCGCAGGCCGCGGCCACTCTTGCGGTGACCTTCGTCGGACTGGAAATCGGGCTCTTCGGAGAACCGGTCGTGAACGCCGTCATCGTGATGATCCTGGTGACGGTGTTCGTGGGCCCCTCTCTCGTGGATCGGTTCGGTCGGGAAATGGCGCTCCTCGAGGAGCGCAAACCCTACGACCCCTCGGAGGCCCCCCGCAGGATCCTGATCCCCATTTCCAACCCCGCGACAGCGGATGTCCTCATGGACATCGCGTTCCTGCTCAGGGGCTCCAGATCGGAAGAGCCCCTCTTTCCACTCATGGTGGTGAGGAGTACCGAGGAAGGATCCGAGGCCCAGGTCGCCGAGGCCGAGAAGATGCTCTCGCATGCGGTCCTCTATGCCGCGAGCGCCGATGTCCCCGTCTCACCGATGACCCGGGTCGATCCGAACATCGCCACGGGCATGTCCCGAGCAATGGCGGAAACCCGGACCACGACCGTCATCGTCGGATGGGATGGCCGGGCAAGTGGAGGGAGCCGTACCGCGGTCTTCGGCACGGTACTCGACCAGCTCCTGCAGCAGACGCGGCAGATGGTGATCGTGGCCAAGATGGGGCACCCCCTGAACACCACGAACCGCATCGTCCTCGTGGTTCCCTCCGGAAGCACCCGGCATCCGGGCTTCCTGGCAGCCGCCGGGGCGCTGAAGACCCTCGCGTCGGAGCTGGACGCCTCGATCGAAGCGCTCGTGGTGGCGGATGACCCCGCGACCGTCCAGGCACTGCTGAGAAAGGCGAAGCCCGAGAGAGAGGCGAAGGTCGAGGGCGTCGAGGGGTGGGGAGCCCTGCTACGGGAACTTCGCACCCGGCTCAAACCACGGGATCTCGTAATCCTCCTGAGCGCTCGCGAAGGCACCATCTCCTGGCACAGGGAGCTGGAACGGATCCCCGGCCAGCTCTCTTCGCTGGTTCCCGAGAGTTTCCTCGTGTTCTACCCTTCCGAAGCCGAACTCGGAACCGATGGATCCGCATCCGGGCTCGACGCGCTCCCGACCGCCCTCGCCGAGGAGCGGGTGGTGCTCGGTCTCCCCGGTCGTCCGTATCGGGAAACCCTGAGAGAACTGCTCCTCACACGCTTCGGGGATGACCCTCCCCGCCTCCATCTGATTCTCGAGCGAATCGCGGCATCGGAAGAGGAGTTCTCATCCGAGGTCGTCCCGGGCGTGGCACTCCCGCATGCGCTCGTCCCCGAGTTGGAAGAGCCCATCATGTTTCTGGGAATCAGCCCCAAGGGGGCCCGCTTCCCGCATGATCCCACCCCGACTCGACTCATCTTCCTCCTGCTGGGGCCGAGTGAGCGGCGCCATGACCATCTGCGGCGGCTTACGAGCCTGGTCCGGTTGATCCGAAGCGCGGAAGATCTGGCTCCCCTCATGAACGCCACGACCTTCGCGCAGGTACTGGAGTGGTTCGGAGAACGTGAAGGGGTGACCCCGACCCGGTGAGTTCGCTGTCTCGAAAGGAGGCGTGCAAACCCATCGCCCCTCCAGCGCGTCCAACTCCCCGAAACCCGCTCACCCGGTCGCACGTAGGGCAGCGCCGAGGGGGCATGCCGGAGTCGTCCGGGGCTTGCCGCACCGAATATGCGAAAGGAGGGAATGATGGGGGACGCACGGGGGGAAGACGAGGTCCTGATCGACCTGCGAGGCATGGGGAAGGTCTTCCAGGCGGAAGACATCGAAACCCACGCCCTTTCCGGAATCGAACTCCGGGTCAGGAAGGGGGAATACCTTGCCATCGCGGGCCCATCCGGCGGGGGGAAAACCACGCTCCTCTCCATTCTCGGGCTCCTGGACACCCCCACCTCCGGGGAGTACTTCCTGGCGGGACACCCGGTGGCCACCCTCTCGGCTTCGCAGAGGTCACGGATTCGCAACCGGGAGATCGGTTTCGTCTTCCAGGCCTTCAACCTGATCGGAGACCTCACCGTCTTCGAGAACGTCGAGCTGCCGCTGACCTACCGCACGGGAATGCCAGCCGCAGAGCGGAGAAGCCGGGCGCTCGAAGCTCTGGAACGAGTCGGGATGTCGCACCGGCAGAAGCATTACCCTTCGCAGCTTTCGGGAGGGCAGCAGCAGCGCGTGGCGGTGGCACGGGCCATTGCGGGGGAGCCATCCGTTCTCCTGGCTGACGAGCCCACCGGGAACCTGGATTCGACCAATGGCGAAGCGGTCATGGAACTCCTCTCCGAACTCCACCGGGGAGGGTCGACCATCTGCATGGTCACGCACGACCCGCGCTACGCCGAACACGCCGAGAGATCGGTCCACATCTTCGATGGCCAGATCGTACTCGACGAGACCTCGGCCCGCGCCGACGAACTCGTGCAGCACGGCTTCGCGAGCGTCTGACCCCCGATGCCGACTTTCATCCAGGACCTCCGCTACTCGCTGCGGCAGCTCCGGAAAGCCCCGGGGTTCACCTCCATCGTCGTCCTGTCCCTCGCGCTCGGGATCGGGGGGAACGCGGCGATCTTCTCCCTCTTCGACCAGATACTTCTCAGGGCCCTCCCGGTCCACGAGCCGGAGTCGCTCGTGAACCTGGGAGCCCCCGGCCCGAAGCCGGGGAGCCAGTCCTGCAACATCGCGGGTGACTGCGATCAGGTCTTCAGCTATCTGATGTACCGGGATCTCGAGGCCGCGGCTGCGCCCTTCACCGGCCTGGCCGCGCATGTGAGCTTCGGCGCGAACCTGGCCACCGGTCAGGAAACGGTCAGCGGGTCGGGAATGCTCGTGTCCGGATCGTACTTCCCCGTCCTCGGGCTGCAGCCAGCGCGCGGGAGGCTCCTCACCCCCCAGGACGATCAGACGATCGGCGGACACTTCGTGGCGGTGTTGAGCCACGGCTTCTGGGAGTCCCGGATGGGTTCGGACCCGGAAGTGATCGGAAGGGCGGTGACCGTGAACGGACACCCCTTCACGGTTGTGGGGATCGCTCCCGAGGGCTTCTTCGGGACCACGGTCGGGATCCGGCCAGACGTTTTCGTGCCCCTCACGATGCGTAGCGCCGTCTCCCCGACCTTCACCGGATTCGAGAACCGACTCAGCTACTGGGCCTATGTCTTCGGACGCCTCCGCCCGGGAACCACGATCGAGCAGGCTGCAGCCGCGATGGGGCCCCGGTACCGCGGGATCATCAACGAAGTCGAAGTGCCTCTCCAGGTGGGGATGACCGATGAGGCGATGGAGCGCTTCCGTGCGAAGGAACTCCAGTTCACACCCGGGGAACGGGGACAGAGCGACATCCAGAGGGATGCCGGGCTCCCCCTGATGCTGCTTCTTGGAATCACGGGGATGGTGCTCCTGATTGCCTGCGCGAACATTGCCAACCTCCTTCTGGCGCGGGGCGCCGCGCGGAGCCAGGAACTCGCGATCCGCAGCTCCATGGGCGCGGGGCGCGGGCGCCTCGTAGGTCAACTCCTCACGGAGTCCGCACTTCTGGCCCTCATGGGGGGGGCGTTCAGTCTGGTGATCGCACAGTGGACGCTCAGCTTCATCGGGTCGGTTCTCCCTCCGGAGGCGGCGGCCACTCTCGAGCTCGGCATCGAGCCCAGGGTGGTCCTCTTTTCCGCGCTCCTCGCCCTCGTCACCGCGATCCTCTTCGGGCTCCACCCGGCGCTCCAGGCCACCCGGGCCGATGTCGCCACATCCCTCAAGGATGCGGGCACCCGTTCATCCGGAACGAGGGGGGCTGCGCGCTTCCGGGCCGGACTCGTCACCGCCCAGATCGCGCTTTCGATGACTCTCCTGGTCTGCTCGGGACTCTTCATCAGGAGTCTCAGGAATGTGACCACCGTGGACCTCGGCGTGAGGGTCGAAAACCTCGTGACCTTCCGGCTCTCTCCCGCTCGCAGCGGATACGATGAGGAACGGGTGAAGAACCTCTTCCGCGAGGTGGCTGAAGAGCTCGAGGCTCTCCCCGGGGTGACCGTCGCCTCGTCCGCGATGGTCCCGGTTCTGGCCGGGAACAGCTGGGGCACGAACGTCTCGGTGCAGGGCTTCGAGGGGGGCCCCGGGGTGGATACCAACTCCCGGATGAACCATGTGGCTCCGAGATACTTCCAGACTCTCGGCATTCCCCTTCTTGCGGGCCGCGAGTTCACGCAGGCGGATGGACCCGATGCCCCGCAGGTTGCCATCGTGAACGAGGCCTTCACCCGCAAGTTCGGGCTCGATCCCCGGGAAGCGGTCGGGACGTTCATGTCTTCCGGGGGAGGGGCCCAGAGCGAACTGGATGTCCAGATCGTGGGACTCGTCCGCGACGCACACTACAACGACGTGAAGGCCGAGGTCCCACCCCTCTTCTTCCTCCCTGCACACCAGGTTCCGGGGCCGGGCGTACAGACCTTCTACGCCCGCACGGGAAGCGATCCGACTCCCCTCCTGAGGGCCGTCCCCGGCCTCATCGATCGAATCGACCCGAACCTTCCGATCGAGGAGCTGAAGACCCTGGAGCAGCAGATCCGCGAGAACATCTTCATGGAGCGGATGATCGGTACTCTCTCGTCGGCCTTCGCTCTGCTCGCAACCCTCCTCGCCTCGATCGGGCTCTACGGAGTGCTCTCCTTCACGGTCACGCAGCGGACCCGGGAGATCGGGGTGCGGATGGCGCTCGGTGCAGGCGCCCCCCGGATACGGAAGATGATCCTCGGACAGGTGGGCAGGATGGCCGCGATCGGCGGCGCGTTCGGACTGGTGGCGTCGCTGGCGCTCGGACGAGCGGCGGAGTCTCTGCTCTTCGGGGTGGACGGCCGGGACCCTCTCGTTCTGTTTGCCGGAGGCGCACTCCTGGGCGCCGTTGCGCTCCTGGCCGGGTTCCTGCCGGCCCTGCGCGCATCACGCGTGGATCCGATGGTGGCGCTCCGGGCGGAGTGACGAGAAGCTGTACAAGTTCCCCGTGACGCGGTACTTGTTACAGGTTCGAGACCGCTCCGTTGCGGTCCCCCTTCGCCCCCGAGCCCCACCACCGCCGTGTCAAATACATGCTACCCCCGCGCGTTCAGCCCTCACCCCGATCCCCGGACGAGTTCAGCGCGGAGGGCGTGCTGGCTCGTCCTTGCTTCCGTTCTCACCACCTCCCTCCCCATCGCCGCACAGGCACCGGACGCGGGCCCCTTCCGAATCGGAGCCTGGATCCAGCCCGCGTGGGAAATCCAGAAGTGGGACGGATCCCGGGACCGGGATGGAGCCTTTCTCCGACGCGCCCGCCTCGATTTCACCGCCACCCTCTTTGAAGGTGCCGCCCGCATCCGCGTGATGCCGGAGCTCGGGCGAGGGGGCACGGAGCTTCGGGACGCGTGGATCGAGGTCTTCCCGGTGGACGGGATCGCGATGCGCATGGGACAGCAGGGCGTTCCCTTCAACCTCCAGCGCGCCACGAGCGGGGCGCGCCAGCACTTTGGCGACCGCTCCCTCGCGACCCGCCGCTTTGAAATCGCGGGCGGCCGGGATATCGGAGCCGTGTTCGCCTGGCGGGGGGAAGGGGGCCGACGTCTGGCCCAGCTCGGAATCTTCAATGGCGAGGGTCCCAACCGCAGGCAGCTCGGCCCGGCGGGGCCTCTCATCTCCGGGAGGGTCGCGGTGGGCTTCGGCGGACCCCTCCCCTCCGGTGAGAGTGATCTGGCGCGTTCCGAACAGCCTCGCCTGGCACTGGGAGCCGGGGTTCTCACCGCCAACGAGAGCGGGCTCCGGCCCCGCCCGGGTTTCGCTGCGGATGACGCCGCCGACTGGAGGGCGGGCACCCTCGACGCGGATGTTCGCTGGCAGGGGATCTCTCTGAGTGGTGCCTGGTACTCCCACCGCGTCGAGTCCATCACACCTGGCACTCCGACCGTGGACGGATCCGGCTGGCACCTGAGTGGGGGCTGGGTCGTGCCGTCGCGCCGATTCGAAATCGCAATCAGACGATCGGAGGCCGAGTGGGACCGCTCAACCCGGGGACACGCCGAGAACGAGACCAGTCTGGGCGTGACCTTCTTTCACCGGGAGCATGCTCTCCAGACGCGAGTACAGGTGGTGCGATGGCGGATGCTTCAGGGCGGCGAGGTCGAGCGCGGCCACGGACTCATCCTCGAGCACCAGTTCCTGCTCGGAGGGTAATCCCCCTCTCCCGACCCGACGGCGACTCAGCCGGCCTTCGGGGCACCTGATGGAATCCAGCCTTCTCACGGACCTCGGAATCATCCTTGTCGCCGCCACGCTCGTCGTGGTCGCGGCCCGGATCATCCGCATTCCCTCCATCGTGGGCTACATTCTCGCGGGTCTGATCGCGGGCCCGGCGCTTGGACTCGTGGAAGTCACGGAAGGCCTCCACCTGGCCGCAGAGATCGGGATCATCCTCCTTCTCTTCCTGGTGGGTCTCGAGCTTTCGCTCGGGAAGATCCGGGAGGTGGGGGGAATCGCGCTCCTGGTGGGCCTGCTCCAGGTCGTGGTCACAGGAACCGGGGTGGCGGCGATCGCCTGGGCGTTCGGGCTCTCGGGTGGAGACGTCCTTTTCCTCGGGGTAGCCCTCACCTTCTCTTCGACCGTCGTCGTCGTGAAGCTGCTCGATCAGCTCAGAGCGCTCGACTCCCGCCACGGTCGCCTGTCGGTGGGGGTCCTCCTCGTTCAGGACCTGGTCGTCGTTGTGGTGCTCACCTTCGTGGCGGGGCTGAGCGGAGGCGTCGAGCTCTCTGCCCTCGAAGTGATCACTGACCTTGCCCGGGCATTCGGGGGGATGGCGCTCCTCCTCCTTGCAGCCGGGATCGCCGCGCGCTTCATCCTTCCCCGGGTCTTCGCATGGGCGGGGAGCTCCCAGGAAACCACCTTCGTCTGGAGCCTCTCCTGGTGTTTCCTCCTCGTCCTCGGTTCGGAATGGCTCCACCTCTCCGTTGAGCTGGGGGCCTTCATCGCCGGGGTCGCCATCGCCCAGCTCCCGTTCAACCACGATCTTCGACGGCGGGTCCACCCGCTCATGAACTTCTTCGTGGCGGTCTTCTTCGTGACGCTGGGTGTGCAGATGGAGCTCGGGGCGGCCTTCGCGGCGTGGCCGCTGGTGCTGACCCTGATCGTGGCCACGCTTCTGCTCAAGCCACCGCTGATTGCCCGGCTGCTGAGAAGCCGGGGGGAGGGCCCGGGGACCGCACTCCGATCGGGGCTCACCCTCGGGCAGACGAGCGAATTCTCCTTCATCCTGGCGGCACTCGCGCTTGCGAACGGGCTGATCGACGAGGACATGCTGTCGGTAGTGGCGGCCGTCGGGCTGGTGACGATGGGCGTGTCGTCGTTCTCGATTCTGCACGCTGACGGCCTTGTCGAGGCAGTCCGGAAGCGGGGTCTCCTTCCCCTCCTCACGGGCGCGTCAAAGACGGAGGCGGAGGAGGGGGACGAGGCTCAGGATCCGGGGACCAGGGGCCACATCGTGGTGGTGGGGATGAACTCGCTGGGCCGACGGATCGTGCGCGATCTCGCCGAAGCCGGCGAAGAGGTTCTCGCGATCGATACGGACCCGGACAAGCTGAAGGACCTCCCCTGCCGTACCCTGCTCGGGAACGCGGACTACCTCTCCCTCCTCGAAGAGGCGGAGCTGAAGGAAGCCGGGCTCCTGGTATCGGCCCTGCACATCGAGGACGCCAACCGCCTGCTGGCGTATCGAGCGGAGAGCTTCGGGATCCCGTGTGTCATCCATGCCTTCGATCAGAGCATGGAGAGGGAGCTGGAGGAGCTGGGCGTGCGCCACCTCGTCAACTCGAGATCGGCAGGGATCGAGAAGATCGCGGATGAGTTGAAGGAGCTGGGGGTATTCGGAGAATGACCGCGATCACCTTCCTTCTCTTCACGGCTGCGATCGGCTTCGGCGCGGCCCGCTGGCTGCACCTCCCGTCGATCCCCTTCCTGATCCTCGGGGGGGTAGTGGTATCCGCGCTTGCACCCCTCCCGGCGGATTTCCTCGAGGATGCTCTCGTTCTCGGGCTGACCGTCATGGTTTTCGTCGCCGGGATCGAGCTGAGCCCCGGGCGGTTCCGGTTTCAGCGAAACGCGGCCTTCCAGGTCGGGCTGGCCCAGTTTGTCGTGCTGGGCGCCATCGGTATGGGGGCCGCGCTTCTGATGGGGTTCAACTGGGAAACCGGTGCGTACCTCGCCCTCGCTCTGACCGCCTCGTCGACCCTGGTCGTGGTTCGGCTCCTTCAGCGCGAACGTCAGCTCTTCGAGCCCTTCGGGCGGCTCGTGACGGGGGTCCTGCTCTTCCAGGACCTCCTCGTCGTACTGCTCATCCCCGTGGTGATCGGCCTCCCGAGGGGATGGGCTGCCGTGGGTCAGGGGGTCTTCGGAACGCTCGGGCTCGTCGGGCTGGCCTGGGTGGTCCTCCGGTGGATCGCCCCGTTTGCGGTACGTCGACTCGCCTTCGATGAGGAGAGTCTGCTCCTCGTCGTCCTCACGATCCTCTTCAGCTTCCTGGGCCTCTCCTTCCTCTTCGATCTCCCCCTGGTCTCCGGAGCGTTCCTGGCAGGCGTTTCACTCTCCGCGTTCCCGGTGAACGCGCTGGTCCGGGGCCAGTTGAATTCGCTTTCCGACTTCTTCAATGCGCTCTTCTTTACGGCCCTGGGGGCGTTTCTGACCCTCCCCTCGCTCCTGGAGCTGTTTCAGGTCGGCATGCTCGTGCTCATCGTGGTCGTGGTCACACCGCCACTCGTTGCGGTGATCGCGGAAAGAGCCGGTTTTTCGGCGCGCCCCGCGATCGCGAGCGGGCTGCTCCTGGCCCAGACCTCCGAGTTCTCCCTCGTCGTCGCGCTGCAGGGGGTGGTGCTGGGCCACGTTACCCCCGAGGTCTTCACGATCATCGCCTTCGTGACTGTAGTCACGATGGTGCTCACGCCGTTCCTCGCCACCGATCGCGTGGTGTGGAAGCTCATGCGGATCCACCCCTTCAAGCGATCCGACTCCTTCGCGGATCCCCCGGAGAATCACATCCTGCTACTTGGGTGCGGCCGAAACGGAATCACACTGCTTGAACTTCTGATATTTGGACCGCATCCGGTGGTGGTGGTGGACGACGACCCCGCGCTGATCGAGCACATCCGGGAGTCCGGGATTCCGGCGCTCCGGGGGGATGTCTCGGATCTGGAAGTCCTCCGTTCCGCGGGTGCCGACCGCGCGAAAGTCGTGATTTCCACGATTCGACGGAAGGAAGACAACGGGCCCCTTCTATCGATGAAGGGTGATGTTCCGGTCCTCGCGCGTGCCTTCAATGTGGAGGACGGCGAATGGATTCGCGCCCGGGGCGGCCACCCGATATCGTATGCCGATGCGGCGGCCGAGGACTTCCTGAACTGGTTTCATGAGGAGTGGCTTCCGGAAGGCACGGGGGGAACAACCGCGGGGCGCGCCGAGTAGGGGGAGTCCGGGTCCGTGCCTCGTTTCATGGACCCGTCACCCCTCCCACTGGAGCTCCCCTGGATGTCGATCCCCCGCTCGGCCCTTACCTTTGTCGCTTTCCTCGGATTCGTCGCATTCGCTCCGCTCGGTGCCCAGCAGGCCCCGCAGGAGCCTCTCCCCGACTCCGTTCAGGCGATGCTCGCCGAGTTCTCCGAGAAGGATGAGCAGCTTTCAGCTCTGCAGGAGCAGGCGCTCTCCGGCTCGCCCGAACTGATGGCAAGGCAAGCTGAGATCCAGGTGATGGTGGAATCGGCCATGCAGGAGGAAGACCCTCAGTTCGAGTTCTATCTCGACCGGCTCGAAGCGCTTGAGGGTGAAGCGGCAGCCGCACAGGAGGCCGAGGACATGGAGGCCCTGATGGAGGCGGTCCAGGAGGGACAGTTCCTCCAGCAGCAGATCGAGATGGCCCAGATGCGCGCCCTCGATCGGGCCCCGGTGAAGGAAGCGATCGAAGGCTTCCAGTCCGACCTCATGGACGCGATGCGCGACATCGAGCCCGAGGTCGATGCGATTCTCGCGCGTGTGCAGGAACTTGTCGCAATCCTCAGCGCGGGGGCGCAGCGGAGCTGACGCTCCAACGCGAATCCAGCTCGCCGCTTCGCCCGGAACCTTTCGTGAACGGGGCAAGTAGGAATATTGTGAAGGCAGTTATGGTTCCGGGGAGCGCGCAGAGCGCGGCACGCTCTCCAATGGTAGGGAGTTCCCGTGGGGGAGGAACGGCCCGCTCCGATCGCGCACCCTTGACGGAGTCTTGTCCATGTGGAGACACACCCTGGCCGGCGCCCTCCTGGCGGCGGTCGTGTCCGTTCCGGGCGCCCCGGAACTGGTCGCCCAGTCGTCCTCGAGTCCCGACTTTCTCTTCAGCCGCCCCGGCATCTCTCTGACGCTGAGGGGGGGAGCCTTTCTGCCGCGTGGGCAGAGCGGCGTCTTCGACTTCGCCGTCGAACGTCTCACCGTGGATCGCTCCGACTTCCGCGGAGGCTCGCTCGGAGCCGAGTTCGGCATCTGGGTGGGCGATCGTCTCGAAGTCTAGGTGGGCGTCGATGCCGGAGAGGCCTCGGTGCGCTCCGAGTTCCGCGACTGGCTCGAGGCCAATGGCGATCCGATTCTGCAGACGACGCGTCTGCGCCAGGGGCCGAACGTGGCGGTCGGGGTAAAGGGATACCTCCTTCCCCGCGGGGAGTCGATCAGCCGCCTCGCATGGATTCCTGCCCGCGTGAATGCATTCGCGGGAGCCGGGATGGGCGCCGGCTGGTACGAGTTCCACCAGACGGGAGACTTCGTCGACGAGGAAGAGGAGATCATCTTCACCGCCGACTTCATTTCCAGTGGATCCAGCTTCTATCCCTACCTGACCGGGGGGCTCGAGTTCTCGGTCACCCCGCGCACCTCAATCGTCGGGGAGGCCCGCTACATGTGGGCCGATCAGGAAATGCAGCGGGACTTCGCCCAGTTCGACCCGATTGACCTTTCAGGCCTCCGCCTCACGGCGGGACTGGCCGTCCGATTCTGACCGGGAGTCCGAGAATGACCAACCTGCGCGTTCATCATCGTTCGACTCGCTCGAACCTCTCGTCCCGGGCGTACGCTTCCCGCGCGGGCGCCGCGGTCATCCTGGCCCTCGCTGCCGGGCTTCTCGGCTTCCCTCCGGGGATCGCGGCCGACCCGGGCGCGCCGGTGGCCGAGGATTCGCGCTGGCTTCCCTGGATCGGGTGCTGGGAGTCCCTCGATGACGGCGGGGAGTACGAGGAGGCGGGCGGGCTGCTCGTCTGCTTCCGTTTCCTTGAAGAAGGAGCCACAGTCGAGATCCAGACGCTTTCCGAAGGCGAGGTCATCGCACGGGAGGAAGTCCGGGCCGATGGCACCGTATTCCCCATGAGCGAAGGCGGTTGCGAAGGGGAACGCTGGGCACGCTGGTCTGCAGACGGCCACCGGCTCTATCTCCGCTCCGAGATGGCCTGTGCGGAGGGAGTCACCCGTTCCACGCAGGGAGTGCTGGCAATCCAGGATGGCGGGCAGCGCTGGCTGGAAGTCCATGCGGTCGTGGCTGGCGGCACCGATCCCGTTCTCGGCGTCCGCTCGTTCCGGCCTGCCTCTTCGGCGGTAGTCGAAGCGGCCGGGATTCATCCCCCCGAAGAAGGTCGCCGCCTCGCCATCTCCACGGCGCGCGCATCAGCCTCGGGCCCACTCACCCCTGAAGAAGTGGCCGAAGCCTGGCAGACCATCGGAACCGAGGCCACACAGGCACTGATCGTGGAGGCCGGACACGGCTATGAACTCGACGCGGCCACCCTCAGGACACTGAAGGCTACGGGCGTTTCGGAAGGGGTGATCGACGTCATGATCGGGCTCAGCTATCCGGAGCGCTTTGCGATCCGCGGGGGAACACAGGATGCCGAGGTGATCGACGAATCGCGGACCGCAGCGCGGACGTCGGATCGCGGGACCCGTCGATACCGCGGATACTCCGCCTGGGGGGGGTACGGCTACGGGTACTCCTCCTGGGGGTACCGGTACGACCGTTTCAACCCTTACGGCTACGGATATGGATGGGGGGGAGGGTACTGGGGGACGCCCGTGGTGATCGTGAACCCACCCACCGTGGAGGATCGTCGCGCACGCGTGATCCCGGGGCGAGGCTATGTAGCCCCAGGGAGTACCGCTCGGGATGCGCGGCAGGGAGGGGCGGCTCCGTCGACCACGGCCACCCCCACACGCGCGCCCTCGGCCAGCTCGACCTCCGCCTCACCCCCGCCATCCAGCCCGCCCCCGGTGCGAAGGGCGATCCCCCGGCCTCCGCCGGATCCGGATCCGGATCCGGACGGGTTCGAAGGGCGGCGTCTCTAGGAGCGCCCAACCGCTGAGTGCTCAGCGCTCGATCGCGAACTCGAGCCCCCACGCCGTCTCCGGCGTGAGGAAGAATTCCCCGTGGATCGAGGGGCCGCTCAGCACGCGGGCGGCGATCCGGGCGTTGCGGGAGCGCACCTGAAAGGTCGTGCCGGCGAGGGCCGACCACTGCGGGTCCCATCCGGTCCGCTCCGCCACCTGCAGGTCGAGCGCCGCCACGAACCCGAATCCGAAATCGCCCCGTGCGGCGCCGTGAAATTCGGAACCCATCTGCACCTCGAAGCGGTCATCCTGCTCGAACCCCAGTCGATCGAGCGTTCCCGAAGTCTCGGAGCGAGCCAGCCAGTTGGCGCCCCCGTAGAGCCGGAAGGGAGAAATCGGATTCCACCCGAGCTGTAGTCCGACGGCTTCATGGCTGAACCCGATCCGCCAGATCCGGAGCCGTCCGATGATCTCGTCCCCCAGGTGGGCGCTGCGATGGAAGAGGCGGAGCCGACCCGAGAAGGTGCCGCTTCGGAAATCCACCGGAAGCCCGACGGTCCAGTCGTGTGCTACCATGTCGTTGGACGCGACCCCCAGTCGGAACCGCGCGGTCACCCCCGCCTGCAGTCCAACCTGTGCCATCGACCTGGCGTCACGGGTAAAGCGAAACACGGGGAAGGTCTCGCCCAGCGCCACGAGGCCCATCGGGTCCCGTTCCCCTGCCCGTATCAGAGTCACATCCGTTCCAGGCCGCTCCGGAGTTCCGGTCCCGGGAGCCAGCAGGTTCGACAGGTAGAGGGCCGCCCGAAACCCGGGCTCCTGAGGGTCGGCCCGCGGACGGGGAAAGGGGGTGCCCTGCGGGAACCACTCCGCATACGGCTGTGCATCCGCGGTCGGAGCGGCACGAGAACCGGGGCGATCCGGATCCACGCTCCCGCCGGGGACCTGCCCCAGGGCCGGGAAGGGCGCGACAACGAGGAGGAACAGCAGAGTCGGGAGGGCGCGGGTCCAGTTCATTCTTTTGGTGGCGTGCCGGGCTGGGGTCAGTTCGGAGGTCTCACGCGGATCCGGCGACGCGCGACGGCTGGAGGTTCGCCTGCTACCCCAACTTCCAGGAAGAGATCATAGTTCCCGTCGTCCAGTTCCGGGAGGGTCAGATAGATCGAGCGGAAGACCGTCCCCGGCTCCTCCGGATCGCCTTCCTCCCATCGGATCACCACCGGCGCCGGGGGCTCCAGGACCCTGAAGAACTCGCCCAGCCGCCTGAGTAGACTCTGTTCCGACCGCTCAATGCCGATGGAGACCTGGGCCGGGCGCCCTTCCTGCACGCCATACACCTCCCACGCCACCACGAAGGTCTCTCCGGGCTGCACCCGGACCGAGGGCAGGACCCGGTCCAGCGCCTCGTCCAGCGATTCCGGCAGCTCCTCCTCGTCTCGCAGGAGGATCGGATCCGAGAGCTGGAGCGAGCCGTCCGCGAGGGGGAGTTCGGGGAGCCCGCGGCGAACCCGCCACGCACGCCCCTCGTACTCGGACCAGGTTTCGTAGCTTGCGACCTGATCGCGGTTCGGAACCCGCGCGGTCAGGACGCCCGAGGTGCCCGCGGACTCCACGACCGGAGCGTGCACGCTCCCCTCCTCACCCAGCGGGATCAGGAAGAGCCCTCCCTTCAGATCCGTGGGGAGCGAGGCTCCGGGCGGCGGGGCGGATTCCTCCGCCGTCGGGAAGCGGGAGCGGAAGGGGTCGTCATCGGCCCCGGTGCGAGCGGTCACCCGCCGCGGGGCCTCTTCCGGGACGTCCCATGCCACCACTACGAGGAGCTCGTCATCGCGCCGGAAGCGTGCGATCTGCGATTCCAGCATCCGGAATCGGGGGGCGTACGCGGCCAGATGGCCGGTGCGCGGCCGACCTTCCCCGATCCACCACTCGCCGTCCTGAACCCTCGGAAACTCGCTGAGGATCTGGCCGGGGGGCACAAAGTCCCGCCACGCCGGATCCAGAATCCCGACCATCGATCGGGTGTCCTGAAGCCCGCGCGGCATGGCCTGCCCCCGCGCGCGCTCCCATCGCTGCGCCCAGCCGAACCGAAGAAGAATCTCCTCCAGGTCCTGTCCCCACTGAAGCGAGAAGGGATTTGCGGAGTCTTCAAGCAGACGAAGGAGCACCAGACGCGAAAGATGCGCGGTCCATCGATCGTTGCCATCCACAAAATAGAGCGGATCGGAAAGGAGGCGGAGAAGGCCCCGAACGCGCGCCTGCTCATCTCCCGGGAGGCCATCGAACCAGTTGCGCCCATCTCGATCCAGGAGCGCGCCGGGATGCAGCCATTCCCGTCGGACCTCGGCCGGCATGGCATCGATCGCCAGGGCGAAGGCCGCTTCCGCCTCCACCCACCTTCCTGCCTCGTGCAGGGCGTATCCGAGGAGGGCATCACACCACCAGGTCTCCGCCAGGACACATCCTTCGGCAAGCGCCTGAGCCTCACGGAATGCGCGCCGCTCGAGAAGGTAGTAGACCCTCTGGCCCAGGATCCATGCGTCACCGGGAATCTGCTCGTGGAAACCGGCGAGGTCGCGGAGAAGTTCACTCCGGGCGAGCCCGATACCGACCGGCTCCTCGGGAGGGGGCGGGAACTCCGCCTCGTCATCCATCCCGGAGGAGGTCAGGCAGAAGCGTCCGACCACTTCGTCGCACCCTCCTCCCGCGCCCCGGGGCCGTGTCTGTGGAATCAGGTTGCCTTCCCGGAAGGCCTCGAAGTTCTCCTGGGCTCGGCGCGCGGCCGCATGAACCGTAGCAGAGTCCTGCTGGGCGAACACCGCCCCGTGACTCATGGGTACGAGATCGACCGCGCCCGAAGCCGGGAGTGCTGCCGCCGGGAGCGAGGGGGCCAGGATGAGCGCGAACGCAAATGTGGATGAGGTCATCTGCGTGGGTACACGCCGAGAGAGCGACGGGGTCCCGGTGCTCCGGCGTTTCCCCTTTTCCCACCCGGACCCCACCTCTACCTTCGAGGCTCCACCCCGAAACTCCCACGCCTTCCCAGCCGGCCCATTCGAGGGATTCGACATGCCCAGAACCCCGCTGCTCGCCCTTCTCCTTTCCCTCCTCCTCCCCTTTCCGCTGCTCGCCCAGCGATCCGAAGCCGAAATGGACCCGGAGCGCGCGCGCCTCCTCTATGTGAGCAACCGACCTGAAGATCATTCGCTCGGGCGCGACTTCGAGCGGGACGTCCGCGGGAAGGCTGAGACCGACTCGATCTTCGAAGCGCGGACCGCGGGGGTCATGGACTATCGGAAGATCAGCTACCGGAGCTCGGTGGGTGACATGGATATTCCGGCGTATGTGTATCAGCCGGTGGAAAGGCGCGGCGAGCGGGGTCACGCTGCACTCATCTGGGTTCACGGCGGAGTCCACGGGAACTGGACCCCCAATTACTGGCCCTTCATCGAGGAGGCCGTGGCCCAGGGATATGTGGTGATCGCTCCGGAGTACCGCGGAAGCACCGGCTACGGGCAGGCCTTCCACGATGCCATCGACTATGGCGGCTATGAGGTCGATGACGCGGTGTCGGCCTACGACTGGATGGTGGCGAACCTCCCCCATGTGGACCCCGAGCGGGTGGCCATCATGGGGTGGAGCCACGGCGGGTTCATATCCCTGCACGCCGTGAGCCGTCCCCCGCACCCCTTTCGCGCTGCGGTCGGAATCGTCCCGGTTTCAAATCTGATTTTTCGGCTCTCGTTCAAGGGGCCGAATTACCAGCATTCCTTCGCGACCCAGCAGAGGCTGCGGGGGCTCCCCTTCGAGAACCGTGAAGAGTACGTCCGGCGGTCGCCGGTCTACCATGTGGATCAGATCGAAGTGCCGGTTCTCGTTCACCTCGCAACGAACGACACGGATGTCAACTTCGAGGAAGCGGAAATGCTCGTGCATGCGCTCCGCGTGAAGAAGCCGGAGCTGGCCGAAACCCGGATCTATCAGAACCCGCGCGGAGGGCATTCCTTCTCCCGCCAGGTCGACACGGAAACGCTGACCCGCGACGACACGCCGGAGCAGAGAGATTCATGGAACCGGGTGTGGGCCTTCCTCGAGTGGAATCTTCGCCCCTACAACGATGGGAATGGGGTCCCGCGGTAGCGATCAGTGCCCGCTGTGATGCCCACCACCCATGTGGATCGGGATCTGCACTCGGGTATGCTCCCACTCCATCACCAGATGTCCCATGGCCGCGCCGTGGGACTCCCACCGGAAGGTCAGCGTCTCGACCATCTCATCGACCTGCTCCACCGCCCGCGAGAAGCTGCCGACATCGGCGGCGCGCAGCTCGTCCGTTACCGGGATCCCCCACCGTTCGACATTCCGGTTGATGATGATTTCCCAGCTCTCGGCGCCCGGGATCGTGATGATCGAGTAGGAACCGGGTTCTACCGCAACTCCACCGATGGTTCCGCCGAAGGGAAGGTGGAGCGCAGTGGCCTCGTTCGCGCCGGTGCGCCACGGTGAGCCAAACGGGACGAGTTCTCCCATGACCGTGCGCTCCCTCGCCGAAGGCGCACCGTAGCAAAGCGTTCCTTCCGCACCTTCGAAGATGATTGCGACGGTCCTGAGGGGGCTGGCCCTCTCGACTGCTTCCTCCAGAGTGGCGCCTCGGACGAAGCACTGGGAGGCGTCCTGGGCTGCGGCGGGGGAAGCCGCGATCGCGAGGGCGGAGAGCCCGAAGAGCGAGATACGGGTGAAGTTGCGAACCATGAAATTCTCCTGAAGTCAGGGACTGGTGGAAGGGCCGAGTCGATCCCGGTCCTTCGCCGGGGTCAGCACAGGTGTACCTCGCTGGCGGGCACGGGGTTCCCGCAGAGAAGCGTCAGGGAGTGGGGCGGGCGGGAAGCGACTGGAGATAGACCCAGAGTGCCTCCAACTCCACTTCCGTCATCCGCTGCGCGTAGGGCGTCACGAAGGTCATCGGCTCAATCACCTCGGTGCCATCGGGGCGCCGCCCCTCGGTCAACGCGGTCCGGAAATCATCCAGGCTCCATTCCGCGAGTCCGTCGGCGTGGGAAGTGAGATTGGCAGCGGGCCCCCAGCTCGGGTCGCCACCCACGATCTTGCCGCCGGCGAACTCGGGTCCGTGGCACCCCGCGCAGGTTGTGGCGAGGTGTGCGCCGAAGGCCAGCGAGACCTCGGCGGGAGGGGGGACGGCCGGGTGTGCCGCCATGTGCGTTTCCACTCGATCCGCGGAGAATCGGATCTGACCCGTCGCCAGCAGGACCTTGCCCAGCGGGCCAAAGGCCCGCTCGGGCATCTCCCGGTCTACCGGAGGAAGCGACCGGATGAAAGCCACGATATCCGAGAGCTCCTGGTCCGACATCCCCGCGAACTCTTCCGTCGGCATGATGGCCGGGCGCCCGTCCGGAAGAAGCCCGTGGCGGACGATGCGGTCCCAGTCCCGAGCCGTGTATTCCCGGGTGGCGCTCCCTTCGCCGAGCGTGAGGTTCGGCCCGAAGAAGCTCCCGAGGGGGAAGGCATCGACCATGACGCCACCTCCGAAGTCCGCCCCATGACACTCGGTGCAGGCGAACCTGGCCTGAGTCAGGTGCCGTCCCCGTTCCACGGCCTGCTCGAGCGCCACCGCGCCCAGAGCCTCCTCGGACAGGGCCTCTCCGGACAGGCCGAGCGCTTCGATCTCCTCGCTCGCAAGGGGGAGAGGAACAGAAAAGTCGACGTCGTGAGCCTCGATCGTCCGGCTCATTGACCGCGCGCTCACGACCGAGGCCCATCCGATCACCCCGGCACCGACGAGAAGGACGGCCAGCACCAGGATCCCGACACCCTTCAGAAACGTTTTCATGGCACCTACTGTGCGCGGGTGATCTCATCCGCGCAAGCATTTTTTTCCCCCCGGCGCCCCCCTCTACCTCCTGATCAGCCCTCCAGCACCTCCATGATCCGCGCAAGCTGATCCCTCAGGTGAGCGATCGTGAGCGCGTCGCCCGCCCTCCCGATCCGGCTCGTGATGGCGCGCTGGAGTTCCACAAGCTCGGCCCGCCCGAGCGCCGAACCATCGGAGAACGCCGGGTTCGCGGCATCGCCCGAAATGAACGCAGTCAGCCGTTCGATGTGCGCGCGCTGGAGGTTCCGGCGATAGGGGTCGATCGCTGCGCTGCCCTCGAGCTCCCCCCAGACGGCGCGTCGCACATCGGCGAACAGCTCCCCGGGAAGGTACGGGTCGCCTGCCTCGGCGAACTCCGCCTCGACCATCCGCACCATGCGAGTCGGATCGAGAAGCTGACTCAGGCGGGCGGTCTGCTGCCCACGGATCCGGTTCAGCGCTCCGACTCCCTCGATGCGACGGATCACGGCGGGTTCGTTCAGCCACGTCGGGGTGGTGAAGAGCTCGCGAGAAAGGAAGGCCATCGCCTCCCGCTGCCTGGCCGATTCCACCGGGGAAAAGAGGGTGCGATCGTAGTCGCTGGTGAGGTTCTCGGCGTAGACGCCGCCCACCACCGCCACCACGTGTCCGAGGTATCGGCTCCACGAGGAAACCAGCTCGCCGTAGAGCTCTTCCAGGTCGGCATACCCCTGCCCGGGGGTGGACGTCCATTCCACCAGGTTCGGAAGCACCCGTTTCAGATTGGCGATCCCGAAGCCGGAGGCCCGCACCGGGTCGTTTCCGATGTCCTCGGTCTGATTTCGAGGATCGAAGTTCGGTCCGGGAAGCGCGAAGCGGTACATCGGGTCGTCGGCCCGCGCCCGGATCCAGCGATCCAGGATCGGAACCTCATCTTCGGGAGTCGCCGCTTCCGGGATCACCCGGTAGCCCCATTCTACCGAGTAGTGATCGTAGGGACCGATCATCCGGACGAAGCGCGTCACCCCGTCGCCCGGCTGCGCCACGTAGTTCTGCCGCGCATAGTCCATGACCGAGGGGGCGACCCCATGGCGTGCGGTGAATGTGGGAGACCGCAGGGAATCCACCGGGAACGACGAGCTCGCGATCATGTTGTGAGGCAGCCCGAGTGCATGCCCGATCTCGTGGGCGATGACCTGCCGCACCGCCTCTCCGATCACCTCGCGGTCCATCCGGAGAGAGCGCACCGTGGGATCGGCAGCCCCGGTTTCGACCATCAGTCGGTTGCGGTACGAGCGCAGGTGATTGTGATACCAGATGATGTCACTCGCGATGATCTCGCCGGTACGCGGGTCTGAAACGCTCGGTCCCATCGCGTTCCGCGTAAGGTTGGCCGTGTAGCGCACCATGTTGTAGCGCACATCTTCCGGGGAGAAGTCAGGATCTTCCTCCGGAGAAGGGGGCTCCCGCGCGAGGATCGCGTTGCTGAACCCGGCCGACTCGAAAGTGTCCTGCCAGTCCTCCACTCCCTGCAGTATGAAGGGGCGCCATTCATCGGGGGTCGCAGGATCGAGATAGAAGACGATCGGGGCCACGGGATCGACCACCTCGCCGCGGGCGTAGGCCACCGGGTCCGAGGGCTCGAGGCGCCAGCGGCGGATCAGGGAACGAGTGCTCGCCTTGTATTCGTCCGATCCGAAGTCCACCTGGTTCACCGTGAACCATCCGACCCGTGCGTCGAAGATGCGAGGCCTCATGGGCTCGGCAGGCAGAAGCACCATCGACTGCGCCATCTGGATCGAGATGGTCTGGGTCCGCGCCTGCGAGGGAGGATTCCCGGCTTCATAGGTGAGGGTGTGCCGGACCTCGACATTCAGGGGAAAGCTCCGGGCCGAATCGATGTTTCCGCGCGCCTGGTCGAGGCGACGGATCTGCAGCTGGGTGCGCTGAGCCGCGAGGAAGGGCCCGATGGCCGGCACGTCCTCCAGGAAGAGCGGCCCCGCTTCGATGACCACTCCATTTCCGTTGGGAGACTCGGCCTCGACCGCGAAGGAGCGGAGGATCGGGGCGAAGGTGTTTGCCCGCACCGAGGCGGAAATCGGAATCGAGTCAGGGGCGACGTTCCGATAGGAAACCGTGCGAAGGAGCACCCGATTCCCGTCCCGCTCCCACCGCACCACCTGCTCCGCCACATTGATCCCGGCGTTCTGGAAGGGACTCAGATCTTCGGGGGCCTGCGCGATCTGACTTATCAGGAGCATGTCTCGCCCGAGAAGCGAATCGGGGAGCTCGTAGTACATCCGGCGATCCACGCGATGGAGGGTGAACAGCCCCTCGTCGCTCACCGCTGTGGCAGGGATGACCTGGGCGTAGGGACGGATGCCGTTCCTCGGCGCGGCCGTGGGGGGGGACGGTGTGACGCCCGGGATGGTATCGATCGCGGTGCGCGGGGCTGCGGCCAGGGGTGACTCCGTTCCGGGCCCTGACGAAGCGGCGCACCCCCCGATGGCGACGGCAAAGCCGAGCGCCGCGAGGGCATGAAGAGCGAGGGATGGTGAAACGAATGGGCGGGGCATGAATGGATCTCCGGGTTCCTGGGCATCCCCGCGGGCTCAGGGCCCCCGCGGGCGGGCGGCCAACTTACCCGCTCGAGGTTGCGGCGGCCATCC
>JBGTMU010000354.1:0-3196 GCA_041743405.1 Longimicrobiales bacterium
GGGGGTGTTCCGCCACGCCGGGGCGCTCCGCATGGCTGCGGGAGTGCTCCTTCTCCTGACCGGCGTCGGAATCGGGCGAATCACCCTCCCGGCAGGGAGCGACGCCCCCGGCGCGGAGAGTGGACCGGCGATGGCACTCTCCGACGGGGAGGTCGAGCAGGCGAGTGCGGATCGGGCGGACCGCTCTGCCTCCGAGCGCCTCCCCACCTTCGCGCACCTGAGAGAGGCTGACATGCTGCTGGCCATTCTCACGGAGGAAGGAAGGGATGTGGGGGTCCGCGAACAGTCGGCACGGTGGGCCGAGTCGCTCCTCCTTGAAACCGAGATCCTGAGGATGCTTCAGGTGGATGGCGACCCGGAGATGGCAGGACTCCTGGATGCACTCGAGTCGACGCTGCGGCTGGTGGTGGGGCTGGGAGCCCCCGGCGAGGAGGCGGAGCGCCTCGATGCCCTCGAATCGATCACGCGCACACTCGACGATCAGAAGCTGCGCACCCGGATCCACTCTGTCCTTCCGGGGGCCTCATGAAGTACGCAACGATACACACTGGGAGGAAGACGATGAGCACGGTCGCTGACAGGAAGGCGGGTCGAAGTGGAGTCGTGACGCTCTGGGCGAGCCTGCTCGTCATTGCGGGAGGCTGGGCGGCGGGGGCCGCGGCGCAGGAGCCTCCCTCGCGGGAAGTTCGGGAACGCATGGAGGAAGTTCGGGAACGCATGGAGAGGGAGCGCTCCATCGCCGAGCAGCGCGCCCGTGAGATGGAGGAGCACGCTCGCGCGGGGGCCTGGCCCGTCTACTTCGAAGGAATCGGAGCACAGCTCCAGGCCCTGGGTGAGGGGTTTCGGGGGATGGAATACGCCTTCGACGGAGCCTGGGGCGGGTTCGCCGCCGGGGTGTTCGGGGTCGGTCCCGACCCGCGAGCCGCCGCCTGCCCGGACGAGGAACGCGAGCTTCGCACGGTGGCGCTGATGGGGCTCGCCCGCGACGAAGCCACGGCCCTCCCACTCGTCGAAGAGATTCTCGAGGGGGACGCGCCCTGCCAGATCGCGCTCCGCCCGGTGGCTCTCATGCTCCTCGCCCGGTGGGGTTCCCAGGAGTCGACCGGGATCCTGATCCGCCTCGCGGAATCACAGGCAGCGGGTGATTCCATCCTCCGCAGGGGGGCGCTCATGCAGCTCGTCCGGAGTGAGGAGCGGATCGCGGTGGAGGCGCTGATGCGACTCGCGAGCTCGGATCCGGATCCCGAGGTGCGGGGTCTGGTCCTGATGTACCTGGCCCGTAGCGAAGACCCGCGGGCGAGGGAGGAGGTGAGGCGGGCTCTCGTGGCCGAGTCGATGCATGTCGAAGCCAGAATGATTGCCGCCCGGTCGCTCGCGCGCTCGGACCGCCCGGAAGATCGCGAGGCCGTGCTCGCCGCCTTCAGGACGTCGCAGGACCGGCGAATCCGTGAGACCATACTGACCTCCCTCGGCTCGAACGGCGCCAACCTGGACCTCCTGATCGAGGTCGCGCGCTCGGATCCCGACGCGGGCCTCCGACGGATTGCGGTCAGCCTTCTCAGTCGATCGGAGGATCCCCGGGCGCGGGCCTTCCTGCGTGAGATCGTGAGGGGCGGGGGGGTCTGAGAGCGGTCAGCGTCCCCGGCCCGGCAGTAGATCGAACGGATCATCGGCGCCGGGGGCGGCTTCCCGCAGGAATGCAAGGACGGCGCCCAGCGCCTCACCGCGCTCCTCGAAGAGGCGCTGGAAGTCCGGGAGCCGATGATAGTACAGGGTCCGCGCGAGGAGGGTCGCGTTGTTCAGTTCTCCTGAAGCCAGGAAGGCGTAGCTGCTGGCCCGGAGTCCAGGCTGGACGGTTCCGCGGAACCGTTCGAGCCCCTCCGCGTAGACCGTGTCCCGCCGCGCGAGCTTCCCGGTTGAATCGAGTTCCTCCATCGCATATACCTCCCGGACGGCTTCCTCCAGCGCCATCAGGTAGACCGACACATCGAGCATGTCGGCCCATCGATTTCTCGCCCGATTGCACTTCACCGAATCCATCCCGCCCCCCTCCCGCGTGCAGAAGAACTCGATCGAGGCCCTCGCCCCGACGAAGTTCGCGAAGCTCTCGTTGAAGCGTCCCTGGCCCGGCACGAACAGGTGGTTGTGGGCCAGCTCGTGGAGGACGGTTTCCACGAGAGCCACTTCATCCAGCCGGAGGAGGGTTGAATAGAGCGGATCCGCAAACCATCCGAGGGTGGAAAACGCCGAAGTCGGTCGAAGCCAGGTGTCGAAGCCATCGCGCTCAAGCCGGGACTGCGCCTGCAGGGCACTCTCCTCGCTGAAGTACCCCCGGTAGGGCATGCGCCCGACGATCGGGAACCACCACGTGCGGAAGGCGAGTCGGTCCCGGTATGCGGCGGAGAGGACGAGAGCCAGCGTATCAGAGGGGAGCCGGGCCACCGTGGTATAGGAGTCCCCCGCGTTCTGGAAACCGAGATCCTCGATCGCGAAGAGCCGCGCGTCGTAGACCAGTCTCAGCTTCCCGACGGTGACGGGGTCCGTGGCAGGGTCGACCATGACTTCCACCAGCGACTCCCGCGACGCCAGAATCTTCGCCTGCGCCCACCCGGCGCGTGCCAGGTACACGGGCGAGCATCCCGCCCCGGCCAGCAGAATCACCAGCAGGAAGGCCGGAAAGGTTGATCGAATCGGGGTTGTGCCTCGCATCGGCTCTCTTGTACCTGCCTGGGTCCGGGCTTCTATTTGACGCCATGCCGTTCGTCGACCGCGTCTACTCGGGAGTGCTCCGCTCCCTCCGCCTGATCTCACCGCTGGCCTCCTTCGGATCTTCCAAGATCGCGGAGGGGATCCGCGGGCGCATCCTCGCCAGGGGCGCCTTTCTGGAGTGGGCCGAAACCTACCGGGATCCGACCCGACCTCTGGTCTGGCTCCATGCGCCCTCCGTGGGAGAAGGGCTGCAGGCGCGTGCCGTGCTGGAGCGGCTTCTGGCCCTCCGCCCGGACCTCCAGGTGGCGTACACCTTCTTCTCGCCCTCGGCGGTCGCACTCGCGCAGAAGATGCCGGTACATGTGGCGGGATATCTCCCCTGGGACATCCGCTCGGAGATCGAGTCGCTTCTGACCCCGCTGGACCCTTCGCTGATCCTCTTCACGAAGACCGAGGTATGGCCCGGCGTCGCCGCGGCCGCCGCCGC
>JBGTMU010000355.1:0-8095 GCA_041743405.1 Longimicrobiales bacterium
TCCACTCCGACGACCGGGTCATCTGGGAGCTGCCAGCGGTAACGGATCTGGTCGAGCGGATTGCGGGTCTCTACGGCGAGGAAGCGGGGAGCACCCTGCTTCCCGTCGAGTTCATGGACCGCGAGGGCGGGATGGAACTGCGGGGGGTGATCCAGCGTCCGGATGCCGCCCGCCCGGGATTCCGACGCGCCTTCCTCTTCGCCGGAGATCGACCCTTCCGCGAGGCCGCCCTTCTCCGGGCTGCAGACCGGGGGTATCGCACGACCATCCCTGAAGGGTATCGGCCCTGGCTCTTCCTCTTCATTTCAGTGCCGAGGGGGGGTGTGGATGTGAACGTGCACCCCACCAAGGCGGAGGTGCGCTTCCGGGCCCGACCGGCGGTCGAGGCGATGATCGAAGCCGGGGTGCGGCAGGCGCTCGAGGGGGAAGGGAGTGCCGCCACCTTCGACAGCGCTCGAATGATGCCCCGCCTTGAAGTGCGGGAACGCGGGGCCACGGGGGGGGCGGCCGGCGCGGCCACGGGGTCCTCGGCGGCTCCCACCCCCGAGGAACAGATGGCCCTCTTCGTTTCCGCGGCCCCGCACCGTGCCGAGGAGGCGGAGGTGCAGGAAGCGGATCCGCAGGGTACCGGGGGAGAGGCTCACGCCGGATCCGAAGACCGCTCCGATCCGCAGGACCTCCCGGTCGAGATCACGCCCCTCGATCGTCCCCGTCTCTGGCAGGTGCACAACGCATACATCCTCGCAGAAGTGAGGGCGGGCCTTCTTCTCATCGACCAGCACGCCGCGCACGAACGGATTCTCTTCGAGCGGATCATGGACGGGATCGAGAAGGGAGGCGAGGAAAGCCAGCGCCTCCTCTTCCCCCTGACCCTGCGTCTCACGCCCGCCGAATACACCGTGGTCGAAGATCTCAGGGGACTTCTCCAGCGGGCCGGCTTCGAAGTGGACGGATTCGGGGGCGACACCGTCATCGTACACGCGGTCCCCAACCCGCACCCCTACTTCGATGCGGAACGCTGCTTCCGGGAGATGATCGACGAACTCACGCGCGGCTCGGAGCTCACCCGCGCGGCCCGGAACCAGTATGAGCGACTCGCGATGAGCTTCGCCTGCAAGGCGGCCATCAAGGCGGGGCAGCCGCTGGAGGATCGGGAAATCCACGAACTCTTCGACGGGCTCTTCGCCACCGAGCTCCCCTGGCACGATGTGCACGGTCGCCCCACCACCGTGCGGCTTTCCCGGGGTGAGCTGGAGCGCAAGTTCGGGCGATGAGCGCCACAGGAGCGCGTCCGAGCAGTGGGGCGAGCCGCGCTACGGGCACCACGGGCTCGGACACGATCCTGGCTGTCGTGGGTCCCACGGCTTCAGGGAAGACCGCGCTCTCCATCCCCCTCGCGGAGCGGCTGGGCGGGGAGATCATTTCGATGGACTCCCGTCAAGTCTACCGCGGGATGGACATCGGGACCGACAAGGTGGGAGCAGAAGCACGGGCGCGCGTGCCCCATCACGGCCTCGACCGCTCGGATCCGGGCGAGCGCTACTCCGCCGGGCGCTTCAGCCGGGAGGCGCGCGCATGGATCGGGGAAATCGGGGCGAGGGGGAAGCTGCCCATTCTGGTGGGAGGAACCGGGTTCTTCCTGAAGGCGATCCTGGAGCCGATCTTCAGGGAGCCCCCCATGGACCCGGAGCGTCGCGAGCGGCTTCGCGACTGGCTGGGAGCGCGCCCCGTGGACGAGCTGTCCCGATGGGCCCGAAGGCTGGATCCGGCGCGGGCCGAGGTCGCGGCGAAAGGGGGGCGTCAGCGCCTGTCCCGCACCCTGGAACTCCCCCTCCTCACCGGCCACGCCCTCTCGTGGTGGCACGAGACCGCACCCCCCGAGGCCGCACCGGTTCCCACGAGGATCGTGCTTCTCACCCTGCCCAGGACCGAGCTCTACGACCGCATCAACCGTCGCGCCGTTCGCATGTTCGAACGAGGGCTTCTGGACGAAGTGCGCGCGCTCCTCGACGCGGGGTTCCAACGCGACGATCCCGGGATGACGGGCACGGGGTACCGCGAAGCCGTCGATGTCCTCTCCGGCGCTTCAACCCTCGAAGCGGCGATCGACCGCGTGCAACGGGTCACCCGTGCCTACGCGCGTCGGCAGCTCACCTGGTTCCGGGGTCAGCTCCCTCCGGGAGTCCTGGACGTGGACGCGCTCCTCCCGGTCGCCGAGCAGCGCGACATCGTGGTGGAGTGGTGGGGCAGGGGGCTTTCCGAAGGGACCGGGATGGGAGGCGTCGGGGTAGGGGGCGGCGCGTCCGACACATCTGACTCTTTCCACCCCAGCGATGGAGCCGCGTCTTGAAGATCGGGATCACCTGCTACCCCACCTACGGGGGCTCCGGAGCCGTGGCCACCGAGCTCGGCCTCGAACTGGCGGGGCGCGGGCACGAACTCCACTTCATCTCGTATGCGCAGCCCTTCCGTCTCCCGGGGTTCCAGGAGCGGGTCATCTTCCATGAAGTGGAGATGGACCACTATCCCCTCTTCGAACACCCGCCCTACTCCCTCGCACTCGCCGTGTCCCTTCACGAGGTGTCGGAGAAGTACGACCTGGATCTCATTCACGTTCACTACGCGATCCCCCACGCCGCCTCTGCCTGGATCGCGCGCGAAATGCTGAATGGATCGAAAGGCCCGAAGATCGTGACCACCCTCCATGGAACCGACATCACCCTGGTGGGGCAGCACCCCTCGTTCCACTCGATCACCCGGTTCTCGATCCGGAAATCGGATGGGATCACGGCCGTCTCCGACTTCCTCAAGGACGAAACGGTCGACAATTTCGGCATCGAGCCCGAGCGGATCGAGGTGATCCCGAACTTCGTGGACGTGGACCGATATCGTCCCGATCGGGAGCCCTGCCATCGCAAGTCGCTCGCTCCCGACGGCGCGAAAATCGTGATGCACATCTCGAACTTCCGCGCGGTGAAGCGGGTGGAAGACGTGGTCCGGGTCTTCGCGGGGATCTCACGGGCCCTTCCCGCGCGGCTGGTTCTTGTCGGAGATGGCCCGGAGCGTCCTCGCGCTCAGGCCCTCGCCGAGGAGCTCGGGGTGGGCGACAGGGTGCTCTTCCTTGGAAAACATGCCGCCGTGGAAGAGCTTCTCGCCTGCTGCGACCTCTTCCTCCTCCCCTCCGAGTCCGAGTCCTTCGGGCTCGCCGCGCTGGAAGCCATGGCGTGCGGGGCGCCGGTCGTTGCCACCCGGGTCGGGGGGCTTCCCGAAGTGGTGGACGAGGGGGAGTCGGGGTTCCTCCTCCCGCTGGGCGACGTGGAGGGGATGACGGAAGCGTCGCTTCGGATCCTCTCGGACGCCCCGACGCTCCAGAAGATGCGGAAGGCCGCCCGCGCGACGGCTGTCGAGCGGTTCTCGGCCGACCGGATCGTCCCCGTCTACGAAGAGTTCTACCGGAAGGTTCTGGCCGGTGCCGACTGACGATCTCGGCTGGCTGGATGCGGCCCTCCTCGGGTTCATCCAGGGTGCCACGGAGTTTCTCCCCGTCTCCTCGTCGGGCCATCTCGTCATGGGGCAGGCTCTCCTTGGGCTCGACCTCCCGGGAGTGCTCTTCGAGGTGGTGGTGCACCTCGCGACGCTGATCTCGGTTCTCGTGGTTTACCGAGGCCGGATTGCGGAGCTCGTGACGGGGATGGGACGGGGGGAAGGCGATTCCTTCCAGTATGTGGGCCTGCTTGCGCTGGCGACCTTCCCCGCGGCGCTCATCGGCCTCCTCTTCAGGGACCCAGTGGAAGAGGCCTTCGCGTCGCCCTACGCGGTGGGCTTCGCGCTCCTCGTGACGGGGGCCGTACTCTTCTCCACTCGCTGGGCCCTGCGCGAGCGGCCCGAGGTACACATCGGGTGGCGAATCGCGCTTCTCGTCGGGATCGCGCAGGCCTTCGCGCTCATCCCCGGAATCTCCCGATCCGGATCGACGGTGGTCATGGCCCTCTGGCTTGGGGTTTCCCCGGTGAAAGCCGCCACCTTCTCGTTCCTGATGTCAGTTCCCGTGATCGCGGGCGCCGGGGCTCTCATGATTCCTGAACTCGGCCTCGAGGGAGGACTGGCTTCCGGGCCCCTCCTGATCGCGGCCGCCGTGGCCGCTGTGACCGGGATTCTCGCCATCCGAACCTTCGTGGCAATGCTGCGCGATCGTTCCTTCCCCCACTTCGCGTGGTATTGCTGGGGCGCCGGGATTGCCTTCCTCCTGTGGCTCAGGGCGACGGGCGCATGAACGAGGTACAGGCATCGCTCCGTGAGCTGGTCGCCCTCGCCCTGGCGGAAGACGTGGGGGACGGGGACTGGACCACCCTCTGGACCGTGGACGAAACGGCCCGCACCCGTGCCGTGATCGTGGCGAAAGAGGAACTCGTGGTGAGCGGGGTCGAGGCGGCCCTCGAGGTGTTTCGACAGGTCGATCCGGAGCTTCGGATCGAGTGCGTGCTGGGAGAAGGTGCGGAGGCGGGACGGGAGAAGGCGGTGCTACGCCTCGAAGGGTCGTCCCGGTCGATCCTGACCGCCGAGCGAACGGCGCTCAACTTTCTGGGCCGGCTCTCCGGTATTGCCACCCTTACCCGCCGGTTCGTGAACGCGGTGGAAGGAACCGGAACGCGCATCATCGATACGCGGAAGACCACGCCCGGGCTTCGCACTCTGGAGAAGGCGGCCGTGCGCGCCGGGGGCGGCACAAACCATCGCATGGGGCTCTACGACATGGTGTTGATCAAGGACAACCACATCGCCGCCTCCGGGGGGGTGGGGGCCGCCGCGCGCCGGGCCGCAGCCGGGAATCGAAGAGGGCTCCCGGTCGAGGTCGAGGTATTCCGTCCCGAGCAGGTCGAGGAGTTGCGCGGAATCACGGTGGACCGGATTCTTCTGGACAATATGTCACTCGAGGCGCTCTCGGAATCCGTCGAACGGGTCCGGAAATGGCCCGAGCCGCGACCTCAACTGGAGGCATCGGGGAACATGTCGCTCGATCGGGTGCGGTCCGTCGCGGAAACCGGGGTGGACTTCATTTCGGTGGGCGCGCTCACGCATTCCGCCCTTGTGGCCGACCTCTCGCTCCGCTTCAACCGCCCCGGCCGATGACCGCGCTCCCTCGACCCGGCTGGGAAGCTCGGAGCATCGCCGAGTGGCGGACCCGTCTCGGGGTTCCGGAGCTCGAAATCCACCCCGAGGTGCCCTCCACCAACGACCGCGTGCGGGAGCTTGCCCGGGACGGGCACCCTCCCTTCTCTGTCGTGGTCGCCGAAAGCCAGAGCGCGGGGCGGGGAAGGGGGGGGAAAAGCTGGATTTCGCCGCGGGGGGGCGGCCTCTGGATCTCCGTCCTCCTTCCGGAGCCTCCCGGGGGGCCCCCGGGAGTCGCTTCGCTGGCCGTCGGGGTGTCGGCGGCGCTGGCGGTGGAGTGCGCGGCCCCGGGAACGCGGGTGGCTCTCAAGTGGCCGAACGACCTCCTGGTGCTCGCGGACGAGGGAGCCCACCGGAAGCTCGGAGGCATTCTGTGTGAAGCCGTTCATACGAGCCAGGGTGGGATGGTGGTGGCCGGAGTCGGGATCAACCTCCATCGGCAGGCTGCATCGAACTCCGAGCTTCCCCTCGAGGAACTGGGGCGGGCGGCGTATCTGGACGAGATCCACTCCGACGTCACCTCCGCGGCGGAACTCGCGATCCACCTCGTTTCCGAGTTGCGCCGCTGGGCCGACCCTCCCCCGGACCGGCTGGAGGGACCGTTGCGGCGCGAATGGGAGCTGCGCGACATGCTTGCAGGGAAGCGGGTCCGCCTCGAACTCGGGCCCGTGGGCCGTGCCCTCGGGGTCGCATCGGATGGATCGCTCCGCATCGCCACTCTGGACGGGACACTTCGATCGGTGAGCGGAGGCGGAGTCCGGCTCGACGACGGACCGGATCCGCATGATGGAGACCTGATCCCGAACGTGGAGGGGTGATGCATCTGGTACTGGATGTGGGGAACACCGAAACCGTCATGGGCACGTTCCGCCCGGGTGATCTCGGGGTGACGCGTACATGGCGCTACTCGACCGGGGTTCCGCGCACCGCCGACGAGCTCCTTCTCCTCATCCGGAGTCTGCTCCGCGAGGGGGGAGTCGATCCGGACGGGATCGTCCGGGCCGTGGTGGGCTCAGTCGTTCCGGCCCATACGGACCTCCTCGGAAGGGCGCTCGCACGCATGGGGACGAAAGACGTGTTCATGGTAGAGGGTGATGCCGGGCTTCCGATCAGCCTCGACGTGGAGGAACCCCGGACGGTGGGCGCGGACCGGATCGTGAACACCCTTGCCGCATCCCGGCTCTACGCACGCGACACCGTTGTGGTGGATCTGGGTACGGCCACGACCTACGACTGCATCACCGGGGATGGAGTCTTCATGGGGGGCGTGATCGCTCCGGGGCTGCAGGCGGGACAGGAGTGGCTAGGCGGCCGGACCGCAAAGCTCCCCCGCGTGGAACTCCGCCCTCCGCTCCGGGTGATCGGGCGCCGCACCGAGGCCTGTCTCCAGAGCGGCATCTTCTACAGCGCAATCGATGGGATGGACGGGATCGTGAACCGGATCCGGGAAGAATGGATGCGACCGGATGCCCACGTGGTGGCCACGGGCGGATTCGCTTCCATCGTGGCGCCTCATTCCCGCACGATTTCCCACGTCGACCCCAACCTCACCCTCGTGGGGCTGGAACTCGCCGGACGCTGCATGGCGGGAGACGCGGATACCGCATACGATTAGGGGCCCCTGGCGCCCCAACGGTGGCGCCCTCCAGTTCCTCAACAGCCTTCCAACTTCCCCTTCATGACGCTTTCACCCGTATTCCGATCCGAAAGTGCGGTCCGTCTCCTCCGGGAAGAGGGAATCTGGGAGCAGCTCGCCCCCGCGATCGCCTCGCAGGCCCGCGCGGTCCGCACCATCCACGAAGACCTGGGGCACCTGGTGGACCCGAGCTTTCTCGAACCCCTGCCGCTGGTGGCGGGGGCCGAGGGCACGGCCGAGGCCGACCTTCCCTTCCTCCAGGAATACTTCTTCCTGATCCTCTTCCGGGCTCTCTTCGAAGGGCTGGGAATGAGCGCCGAGCGGCTGGAGCGCTACGCCGAGATCAATTTCTGCGTGAAGGGCACCATCACTGCCGCCGACAACCTCTTTGACGATCAGGACAAGAGCCTCCTTCCGCTTCGGACCGGCTCGGGTGCCCGCTTCATGTCGATCCTCCAGCTCATGTGTTTCGAGCGGCTCATTCGCCGCTCCCTCGATCGGGGAATCGCTGATGGGGCCTTCACGGCCGAGCAGGCGGACGAGGTCCTGAAGGGGCTCCTCGACCTCATGGGGGCGATCGGCCGCCTGGAGGGGTCCGAGGAGGGAGGCGTCGACGAAATCCCGACCCCGGACACCATGGTGGAGAGGGTCCACCGGGTCCGGGGAGGGGCGCTCTTTGCCCTCTCGTTCATCGCTCCGAAGGTGTTCGAGAGTGGAGAGGTGCGCGGGCGCATCGAACACGCCGAGCCGGCCATCGCACGTCTGGGTACGGCCTTCCAGATCGTCGACGACCTCACGGACTTCGAGTTCGACCTGCCCCGTCGGAGCCACAACCTCCTGGTTTCGCAGATCCATCACCATGGAACCGAGGCCGAACGCGCAGAGCTCGCCGGGATGCGTGCGGCCGCTCTCGCCGGAGGCGAAGCGGCGCTTCCGGAGGGGAGCGTGGAGCGAGTGTTCCGGGCGTCCGCACAGGCCGTGCTGGAGCGTGCGTACGCGGAAGCACGGGCCGCCTTCAGGGAGCTGGCGGCACTCGGGTTCTGGTTCCCCGAGGCGCTCGCGGACGAGGTCGTCCACGCAATCGTCGGCCTGGAAGGCGTTCGTCGCATGGAAGCGCTGGTCTCCTCGGACTGAGTCGGGCTTTCGAGTCGCCCTCCGGGATCGCGGCCTCCCGCGTTCCCGCCGGTTCCGGGGGGGGGGGGGGGGGGGGGGGGGGGGGGGGGGGGGGGGGGGGGGGGGGGGGGGGGGGGGGGGGGGGGGGGGGGGGGGGGGGGGGGGGGGGGGGGGGGG
>JBGTMU010000356.1:0-16075 GCA_041743405.1 Longimicrobiales bacterium
CCCCGATCTCGCCGACGTCGCCCCGGGCGTGCCCCCCGGCGTCGCCCGGGCCGTCATGCGATCCCTGGCGACGGAACGGGCGGACCGCTGGCAGACCGCCGCCGACTTCTCCCAGGCGCTCACCGTCGGCGACGCGGCACACGGCGGCTCCGGAGAGGCGGCACGGTACGAGGAGGAAAGCTGGCTGTCCCGCCGGGGCCCGTACATCCTGCTCCTCGCCTTCCTGCTGTACTTCGTCCGCTATTTCGCCGGAGCGATACGCGGGGGGTTCGGCCCGGCCTACTATGAGCAGTGGGCGGGAAGCAGCATCCTCGCGTTCGGCCAGGTCGCCGTGGTCGTGCTCCTGGTCGCCGCGGGCGTCGACGTCCTCGTCCGGGCGGCTCTCCGCCTGCACCGGGATCGCTCGTGGAGCCGGGTGGCGTACTTCCTCTTCGGGCAGCCCGACTGGTGGCAGGCCTGGTATCCCCGGAGCCTGCGGGTCCGCGACAGCGTGTGGGATCGCCTGCCCTTCACGATGAAGCTCCTCCGCACCCTGGTGTGGCTGGAGCTGATCATCCTGCCGGCCGGACTGGTCCTGGGGATCTTCGTCACACCGACGCTGACGACCATGGCCGAGAGACTCGGCCAGACCCCGTCCCTGTCGGTGCGGCTCCTGGGCGCCGCGAACACCCTCGCGCTCTGGGCGCTGCCCGTCACCGCCGCCCTCCTGGCCCTGCAGTTTCGCGCTTGGCACACCGGCCTCGGCATCCCCCGGCGGGCGCTGATGGCGAGCCTGTTCAACCTGCGGGGCAGCTACTGGCAGGGGAGCCGGGCGCGGGCCATCCTGCGGGATTAGCGCGGCCAGGCTCCTCTCCGCCTCACGAGACAGTAAACTCCACGTTCCCGACCGGCGTCATAAGCTGTCCTTCGGCCGACGCGAGACTGACTCTATATCGCCTTCCCCCCTCGAGGGGCACGGGAGCAATCGCCTCATCCGCCCCCGAAGGCACCTCGCCATACTTCACGGGTGACTCGATACCCCTGGAGCGAAAGACACCCCACGCCAACTGTCTCGCGTCGGCGAGGGTGTGGTGACGGACGCGCGGCCGGTTCGTTCCGGACGCGGGAGTGATTGAATCGCCTGTCGTCGCCAATCTCAAGCCGATTGACTGACCGCGGTCAGGTGTCGCGCGCGCCGAGGTGGGGTCCTTCCTCCGGTCCCTGCGCTCCCAAAGCCTCCTCCGCTTCTTCCATTTCCTCCATATCCGCCGCTCCCGCCCGCTCCGTCTCCCGAAGCGTCAGCATCAGCGCCCCGATCAGAAGGAATCCGGCACCGGCCATGAAGGGAATCGAGACGAACCCGAAGGCCGCCACATGCCGGGCGGTGCAGGAAGCGTCCGGGGTGCAGGTTCCGATGTCGAGCGCGGGGCGGAACTGGATCAGGTTGTGGTAGATCGAGATGATGAGCCCGACCCCGGCGATCGGCAGAACATACCTCCAGATCCCGGCGTCCCTTCGCCACGCGGCGATCCCCAGAACGAGCACCAGTGGGTACATCGCGATTCGCTGGTACCAGCAGAGGACGCAGGGCGTGAAACCCACCACCTCAGAGAAGTAAAGACTTCCCCCCATGCTCACGGCCGCGGTGAGCGCGCCGATCCCCAGAAGAACCCGTGTTTCCCCCGCGAGCTCGTTCCGCAACCGAAGCCGCCCTCCCCCCGTCAGGAGGAGCCCGAGGAGCGCCACGGCGCCGAGGAGCGCCAGGATCACCAGTCCCCCCAGCGAGTGCGTGATTCCGACGAAGTTCATCTGGCTTCTTCCGTTGACGTGAAAGGTGTGGGTCTCACAGTATTCTCGTTTCACATAGCCCCGCCCCAACCCGGACCGAGCCGTTGGCCCCCATCAGACTTCTCTTTAGAATCGGATACGTCTACCACAAGGCGGCCTTCGACCCGGTCATCGACCTCTTCCGGAACGACCCCGCGTACGATGTCAGCTTCTCGCTCGACATGGAGAAGCGACGCCACTTCGGCTTCCTCGACAGGCCCTTCCGCCCACCCCTGGTGGACGAGTGGGAGCGGGACGGCTACCGCTTCACCACCGAGACCCGCGGTTTCGACATCGTCATTACCGGGGATACTCTCCCGAACTCGGCCGACTACGGCAAGACCCTCCTCTGCTTCCTGAACCATGGAACGGGGATCAAGACCATCCTCTACCGGAACCTCGCCCGGGTTCCGCACGACCGCTACCAGATCTTCGTGGAAGGAGAGCATCGGGTGGAATCGCTCTTCGGTTCCCGTTCGCTCGGGAAGAACGAGGTGCATCTGATAGGGCTTCCCAAGCTGGATCCGGTCTTCAACGGAACCTTCGATCGGGAGGAAGTGCTCCGCCGCTGGGGGCTCGATCCTTCGCGAAAAACCGTGCTTTTCGCGCCGACCTACAAGCCCACCTGCCTCTACCGGGTGAAGGATGCGATCTTCGAACAGACGCAGGACCACAACCTGATCATCAAGCTCCATCCCTATTCCTGGATGGGGAAGTACGCCCCGCACCGCCAGCACCGGATCTATGAAAGGCGGGTAGAGAAGTATCCGCACGCCGTTCTTCTTCCCTTCGACGAGTACAATATCGTGCCCTATCACGTCGCCGCCGACACCCTCATGAGCGAGGCGTCGAGCACCGTCTTCGACTTCCTCGCCACCGGGAAAACCGGGATCGTCTTCGACCTCCCGAGCGATCGCCTGCGGCACTCCGACGGCGAACCCCTTCTCGAGGTGGACAACCGCGAGTTCCTGAAGGAGGCCTTCGTCCACATCGACTCGGAGGCCCGGATCGGAGAGGCGGTCGAGCGGGCCCTCGCCCCCACCGAAGCGATGAAAGCCGCAGCGGACCGGGACCGGGCCCACCTCTTCCACGGACTCGACGGGAAGGCATCCGAACGGTTCAAGGCGAAAGTGGAGGAACTCCACCGGGAAGGGGGCCATGAGAACATTCCACCCGGCTGGGAGGCCTCGCGCCAGGAGGCCACTCGATGAAAGTCGTGATCATCGCAGCCGGAATGGGAAGCCGGCTCTGGGAAAGCACCCGTCAGAAGCCGAAGACCCTTCTTCCCTTCGGACACGGAACGATCCTCTCCACCATCATCGAGCGCTTCCGCTCCATCGGGATCGACGAGTTCGTGATCGTGACCGGCTACCAGGGCGACGAGATCGTGCGCTACGTCGAGCGGGAGAACCATTTCGGGGTCGGGGTCGAATTTGTGGAGAACCGTGACTGGTCCCGGGGGAACGGCCTCTCGGTGCTGGCCGCGGCAGAAGCCGTGGGCGGTGCCCCCTTCATCCTCTCCATGTCGGATCATGTGGTGAGCCCCGCGGCGCTCGCCCGGATGGCCGGGCACCCCTCGGAGCGAAACCTTCTCCTCGTGGATCGGCGCGTGGAAGACGCCTTCGATCTGGACGACGCCACGAAGGTGCAGGTCGAGGACGGGCAGATCGTGGAGATCGGGAAGGAACTCCCCGCCTTCAACGCACTCGACTGCGGGATCTTCCGCCTGAACGAACGGTTCATCCGGGCCATGCGGGTTGCGGCCAAATCCGGGGTCGAGAGCATCAGCGGCGGCGTTCGCACCCTCGTGGAATCCGGCGACATGGAAGCGGTCGACCTGGCTCCTGGGGAAGAGTGGATGGATCTGGATACCCCGGAGGCCTACGGCTACGGACTCCTCCTCACCGGAGGCGATCCGGCGCCCGTGACCCCGCGCTCGGCCCTTGCGGCCATCCGCGCGCGTCGCACATGCAAGCGCTTCGCCGATCGACCCATCGATCGTCCCCGCATCGAAGAACTCATCGAGCTCGCTACCTGTGCTCCGAATCATCGCATGACCGAACCCTGGCGCTTCCTGGTGCTCGGCCCCGAGGCGCGGCGTGCGTATGGCGAGGCGCTCGGAGCCAGGCGCGCCCGGAAGATCGAGAATGCGGATGCCGCGAAGGCGGTCTTCGACAAGACCGTGAGGGAATCGGTGGGAGTCCCTGGCGCCATCGGGGTGGTGCAGCGCCTGCATGACGACGAAGAGATCCGGGAGGAAGACTTCGCCGCGGTCTACATGGCCATCCAGAATCTCCTCCTCGGCGCGGTGCCGATGGGGCTCGGAACGTATCTTCGAACCGGCGCGGTTCTCGGCGACGCCCCCCTCCGGGAAGCCTGGGGGGTCCAGGACGACGAGCGGATCGTGGCCATGGTCCAGCTCGGAGAGCCCGCCGAGCTCCCTTCCATGAAGCCCCGACTTCCCGTGGAAGCGGTGGCGCGCTGGCTCCCCTGAGCCGCACTTCCTCTTCCCACTCCTTCAACTCGAACCCCTGATACCATGGCACAGAACTACTCATTCGACATTTCGACCGGCGTGGACCTCCAGGAGGTAGACAACGCGGTGAACCAGGCGGCCAAGGAGGTCGCGCAGCGCTACGACTTCAAGGGAACGAAGTGCACCTACGAGTTCGACCGGGCGGCCGGTGCGGTGAAGCTCGATGCCGATGACGACTACAAGCTCTCGGCCCTCCTCGAGATCCTCCGGGCGAAGGCGGCGAAGCGCGGCATTCCGCTGAAGAATCTGGACGCCGGCGATCCCGAACATGGAACGCTCGGCCGCGCGCGCCAGGTCGTCGCGCTGAAGCAGGGGATCCCGCAGGACACCGCGAAGGAGATCGTGAAGCGGGTGAAGGAGCTCAAGCTCAAGAAGTGCCAGATCCAGATCCAGGGCGACGAGCTGCGCGTGACAAGCCCGGACCGGGACACCCTCCAGGAGGTGATCTCCTTCCTCAAGGGAGAGGATTTCGGGATCGAGCTGAACTTCGGCAACTACCGCTGAGGGCGGGATGGAAGTCCAGATCTTCGGCACGAAGAAGTGCTCCGACACGCGCAAGGCCCTCCGCTTCTTCAAGGAGCGAAGAATCCGCGTCCATTTCGTGGATCTGAAGGAAAAGGCGGCCTCCCCGGGGGAGCTCCGACGCTTTGTGCAGCGATTCGGCGTCGATGCGATCGTGGACCGGGGCTCGAAGCGGTTTCAGGAGATGGGGCTGGCCTCGGCTCATCGGGGAGAGGCGTGGTGGCTGGACACTCTGGCGGAGGAACCGGGGCTCCTGCGGACGCCTCTCGCCCGATGGAAGGAGCGACTGACGGTCGGGGCCGACGAATCGGCGTGGAAGGAGTGGGTCGCGTCCGGCTGATCCGAAACGAACCCGCTTGCGAGGGAAACCCGCGGCCCGGTTCCCGCGTAGTGAGGACCAGGGCGGGCCAGACACCCGGGAATTCCCCGGGACCCCCATCCCCCGCCCGACGCAGGACAAGGAGGACACAATGTTTGAACTGATAGCTCTGGGAATCGCAGGCGGAAGCGCCGTCTATGGACACCTGAAGTCCAGGGACTTTTCACGGCAGAGGCTCCGCTACACGCGGGTCGCCACCTCGCCCGGGGTCAGTGGAATTGTGGCCGGGGTGGGGGTGGCCCTGCTCGCGGGGCCCGTCGTGGCCCTTCTCCCCATCGTGGGTGCGGGAACCGCGGTGGCGCTCGGGGCCGGAGTGGGCACGGGGGTGGCGCTCGGGGTGCGGGAGGAGTGAAGTTGGGGGCGCTCGGAACTCCAATCCAACTTGCTCCCTGAATCCATGGCCCATCCGCTCCTCCTCCTCGCCCTTCCTGCCGCCTGCCTGTCCGCACCCCAGCCCGCGCTCTCGAGCCCGGAGGCCGCCTCGGATTCCCTCCGGGTCGTCTACGAGAGCGGGCTGACCTGGGAAGCCTTCTACGCCGGCGCGGACGCCCGTCGCGCCCTCTGGGAGCGCAACTGGACCGAGGGGAGCGCCGCACCGGAAGTGATTGCGCGGGCCAGGGCCACCGGAGGTCCGTGGCGGCTTCTCGTGATTACTGAACCTGGCTGCTCCGACTCGGTGAACACCGTCCCCTACATTGCCCGGCTGGCTGAAGCCGTCCCCGCGCTTGACCTTCGGTTGGTGAACTCGACGGTCGGACGTCCCTGGATGGAGGCGCACAGGTCGCCGGATGGCCGGGCCTCCACCCCCACGGTACTCCTCCTCGATTCCGACTTCGAGATCCGCGGGTGCTGGGTCGAGCAGCCGAAGGGCCTTCAGGGGTTCTGGCTCGACGTGGTGGCGCGTGGGACCGCGTCCCGAGAGGTGGGCCGCAAGATGGCCTGGTATGAGGAGGAAGCTGGCCGGGAAACCCTGACCGAAATCGTTGAGGTGATGGAGGCAGCGCAGGACGGAGGGATCATCTGCCCCGGGATTTCGAGTTGAGGGGAGGGCGCGACTGATGGACATCCATCCACTTCTCAGCCCCATCGACGGGTGGCTGACCGCATATCCCGTATGGGGCGCATTCGGGATCGCCGTGGTAGTCCTCCTCCTCGGGGAAGCGCTGC
The DNA here is from genome assembly GCA_041743405.1 of Longimicrobiales bacterium. Classification (GTDB taxonomy): domain Bacteria; phylum Gemmatimonadota; class Gemmatimonadetes; order Longimicrobiales; family Gaopeijiaceae; genus JBGTMU01. The sequence continues at coordinate 6,411 of JBGTMU010000356.1, forward strand.
ATCGCCTCTTTCGTCACTACATCCTGAATTTCCTGCACTATGTGGCGGAGCGGAGTCCGGTGAGCTGGGACAACGCATTTTTCGAGGCGCGCCTCCCTCATCGACTCGCCTGGGGCGTGCCCCTGATCATCTGGTACTTCGGGCTGCTGGTGATCCCGGGGCTTCCGGAAGATCTCACGACGATCGTGCGTCGGGTGCTGCTCGCCTCGATGGTAGTGGTGGTGGTCCGTGCGTTCGACGCCTTCCTCGACGGGGTGCACCGGATCTACGAGGAGCTCCCCCGCGCAAAGGATCGCCCCATCAAGGGCTTCCTGCAGGTTGCGAACGTGGTGGGCCACCTGGCGGGCCTCATCATCCTGGTCGCGGTGATCATGGATCGCTCGCCCGTGCTCTTCCTGAGCGGGCTCGGAGCGATGACCGCGGTTCTCCTGCTCGTGTTCCGGGATACGCTTCTCTCCCTCGTGGCCGGAATCCAGATCACGACGAACGACCTGGTCCGAATCGGCGACTGGATCGAGATGCCGCAGTTCCAGGCCGATGGCGATGTGATCGACATCGCGCTGAACTCGGTCCGGGTGCAGAACTGGGATCGCACGTACTCGGTCATTCCCACCCACAAGTTCCTCGAACATTCCTTCCGGAACTGGCGCGGGATGCAGGAATCCGGGGGACGAAGGATCAAGCGGGCGCTCAGCATCGATCAGAGCACGGTTCGCTTTCTCACACCTGAAGAAGTGGATGAATTCGGGAAGTGGGAGTTCCTGAAGGAGTACATTGCGGAGAAGAAGGCGGAGGTCGAGACCCACAACACGACACGCGCCTCGCGAGGGGGGACGATCCCCCACCAGCGGAGGCTCACGAACCTCGGCACCCTGCGCGCGTACATCGTCCGCTACCTTCGGAACCATCCCGGTGTACATCAGGGAATGACCCTTCTCGTCCGGCAACTGGCGCCGGGCCCGGAGGGGATCCCGATGGAGATCTATCTCTTCACCTCCGACATCCGCTGGGGGGAGTACGAGGGGATCCAGGCGGACATCTTCGACCACATTCTCGCGACCGTGCCCGAGTTTGGGCTGCGGGTGTTTCAGAAGCCCTCGGGCGCGGATCTGAAGGGGGTACTTTCGGCATGAACTGGATGCGAAAGAGCGGACCCGGGGCGTGGATCGGCGCCCTGGCACTGGTCACACTCGCCGCGTGCGGCGAATCTTCCACCGATCCTCTGGAATCCGAAATCCTGACCCGCTATCAGGCCTGGTTCGCGCGGGGGATCACGGACTACTCCTTCGAGTATTCGGAAGGATGTTCACAGTGCCCCCTGGAGCGCCTCGAACCGGTGCATATCACCGTGCGGAACGGGGTGATCACCGAGGTTCGTTCGCTCGAGACGGGAGAGCTCCGAGACGCCACGCCCTGGGCGGAGGTCGGCACCATCTCCGGCATCTATCAGCGCGTTCTGAACCACGCCGAACAGCTCGGCGCCACGGTGGTGGTCGAGTACGACAACCAGTGGGACATCCCCCGCTACGTACAGGCGATCCTGGAGGGAACGGCCGGGGCAGGGTTCTCCGTAAGGGTTGAGGCGTTCAAGCCTGAGTGATCTCACCCCTCCTGCTGGAAGACATGCACGTCCCGCTGGGGATAGGGGATCGAGCATCCGGCGGCCTCGAGTTCTTCCTTGATGACGCGGACCAGATCGCGGCGAACCGCCCAGTAGTCCTCCGATGCGCACCAGGGCCGCACCACGAAGTTGACGGAGCTGTCACCCAGCTCGTCCACGGCGACGAGGGGCGCCGGATGCGCGAGCACCCGTTCGTCGGCCGCGAGCACCCGTTCGAACACGCTCTGCGCGACCTTCAAATCGTCGTCGTACCCCACGCCCATCACGAGATCGACTCGACGGGTCGCGTTCGCTGAATAGTTGCGGATCGTCTCTCCGAACACCTGCGAGTTGGGGATCGTCACCTGGATGTTGTCCGCGGTATTGAGGATCGTCGAGAACAGCCCGATTTCCTGGACGGTTCCCACGCTGCCGCCGATTTCCACGAAGTTCCCCACGACGAACGGGCGGAAAATCAGGAGCATGACGCCCGACGCGAAGTGCCCGAGCGTGCCCTGGAGGGCGAGACCGAGGGCCAGCCCCGCGGCCCCGACCACCGCAATGGCCGATGCGGTCTGCACCCCGAACAGGTTCAGGACCGCCAGCAGGACGAAGACCATCATCCCCCAGTAGGCGAGCCCCGCGACGAATGGGATGAGTGTAGGGTCGATCCCGGTGCGGGTGAGATTGCCCCGCAGTCCGCCACGGATTCTTCCTGCCACCCATTTCCCCACGAGGAGGAGGGTGAGTGCCCCGAGGGCGCTCAGGCCGAACTCGGTAAGGTAGAGGAGGAGAGTGTCGAAATAGCCCTGAAGGTCGGACGTCTCGGTCATTGTCAGCGTCGTGTGAGGTTGGCGGTGCCGTCGAAGGACGTTTCAGCGAGCCTTCGAAGCGCGGTCGGAGGCGGGTAACCCCGAAGCCGGGTCTGGGTTCATCCCGGCGCCCTTGACGGCGTTCCACGGATCCCTTCTTTCCGGAAGAGGGGTGAGAAGGACTGACCGCCCCCGGGGAGCGAGCGGGGCGGCGGGTTGCGATCCGAGGCCGCTCGGCCGAATAGAGGGCGAACCGCTGGGTCTGGAGGCCCGGAGTATGGAGGCAAAGGCACTTCTCGTGGCACTTCCCGTGGCACTTCGCATGGCCCTTCGCATGGCCCTTCTCCTCGGCGCACCCTCCGTCTCGGCACAGGTGGCTCCCGTCCCTGAAGGCGCGGGGGCGGCGCTTCTCCCGCTGCTCGAGCGCCTCACACTCCGCGCAACCATCGGTGCTGCGCAGGACTACTCCCCCGCATTCGACCCTCGCGGCTACTGCGGGCGGGACACGCACGGGATGGATCGTGGTGTTGGGGCCTCGTTCTTCCCGTACCCATGGGTGGGGATCACGGGGATCTGGGGATGGCATGTGGTTCAGGCCGGCGCCCGCTGCCCTACCCCCCGCTTCTTCCCTCCGGAGTTCGGGTATACGGGTGAAGCCTCTTTCACAGGTGGCGACCGTCGGCTTGCCGGAAGTGAATTCAGCTCCATTCGGGGGAGAGTGGAGGTCCCCATCCCCGTCCCGGGCCCGGTTTCCCCCATGCTGCACGCCGGATTCGGAAGAATCGGGAGCAAGTCGCTGGGGATCGCCACGGCCGGGGCGAGTGTGATCCTGGGGGAGGGCCCGCTCAGGGGAGTGGTCGAATGGGAGGGATGGTGGTATGAGATCGATGAAGTGACGGTGCACGGAGTCTTCGAGGCGGGGACGCTGGTCGAGCGCACTTCGGTTTCGGTATCGGTCCCGAGCCGCACCGGGTTTCTCCGGATCGGGGTGGAATGGGCTCCGGGCGCCCGCATCCATCGCTGAACGGAAGACGAACAGGTGGGTAACACCCCTTCCTCCCATCCCGCGGGCGGCCCATATTGCGCCGCGAGCCTCCGGGGCCGAAGTGCACGCCGCTTCGACCCGCCGAACGGTTCCCACTGAGCGAGGAATGAAATCGTGAAGCAGGTCGGCGTCTACGGGTGGGGCATCGTGGCCCCGAAGTCCCCGAACATCGAAGCCTTCGCACGGAACCTGGATTCGGCAGGAAGCTGGCTGTCACCCTTTGACGGCTTCGGTCCCGATCCTTTCCTCGTGGGGAAGCCGGAATTCGACTTCGGCGTCTACCGCGAGTGGATCGAGGCGCGCTTCCCCCCGAATCGCTTCAACCAGCTCACCTCCAAGATGGATCTGACCACCCTGTACGCGGTCGGCTCCTTCATCCAGGCGCTCGATCAGAATCCGGGGATCGAGTCCGTTCTCACCGAACTGGGATCCGAAGCGCACGTGTATCTCGGAACCGGACTCTCGGCGCTCCCCACCCTTCACGAGAACTCGCTGCACTTCGACCGGGCACAGCGTCGCTGGGACCGCTTCTGGGCCGATCCCGAGCGGTGTGCGCTCCGCTCGCGGTATGAGACCGATCCGGATGGGGTGCGCGGGGAGTTCCCCGATCTCCCCCTCGACCCGGCGACCTTGAACGATGAAGACGACCGGGCAGACGCGCGGGGGGCGTGGAACGCTTTCTGGGCAGGCCACTCCGAGGGCCTCCGTCAGTACCTCGACGAGCTCGTCGCGATCGAGGGGTCGTCAGTGGGGGGCGATGTCGAGAAGGGGAAGCTGAAGGCACTCCGGGAAAAGGAACGGGCACGGGGGAAGCTACAGGAACGCTGGGGGGCGCCCGATGCGCCCTGGACCGAGGTCTCGGCCAACGTGCTCTGGAACATCCCGAACACCCCTGCGTCGCAGGTCTCGATGATGGGGAAGATCACCGGCCTCGCCTTCGCCCCGGTGGCTGCCTGCTCGACCTTCGGGGTCTGCCTCAAGCTGGGGATGGACGCGATCCGCCGGGGCGAGGCTCGCGCGGTGGTCGTGGGCGCCACCGATCCGCCCCCGCACCCCATGAGCGTGGGCGCCTTCTACAACGCACGCGTTCTCTCTGCCGACCGCGAGGTATCGAAGCCCCTCACCGGCCTGCGCGGGACCCATGTCGCGGGGGGTTCGGTGGTCTGGATCGTGGGCGATCGGGAGTTCATGGAGGCCCGCGGATTCCGCCCTCTCGGGATGGAGCCGGTGGCGGTGGGGGTGTCGTCCGATGCCGACCACATCATCACTCCATCCCGGGAAGGGCCCACGGCCGCCATAGAGCAGGCGCTCCGGGAATCGGGAATCGGGGTCGACGAACTGGGAGGCTGGGACCTGCATGCCACCGCGACCCCGGGCGATTTCCTCGAGGTCGAAACGCTCCGGGCCCTCGTGCCCCGCGACATCCTGGTCACGGCACGAAAGGGGACCTTCGGACACGGAATGAGCGCCGGGGGTGGCTGGGAGCTCACCGCACAGTACCTGGGGATGGAGCGGGGCCGACTCTTCCCGACGGGCCTTTCCCGCCCGGAGCTGAACCCCGCGATCGGCGAACTGCACGACGCCTACGTCTATGACGCGGCGTGTGATGCCCTGCAGCGGCCGGTGGGGAAGCTGTCGATGGGAGTGGGAGGAGTGAATGCCTGCGTGGTGTCGCGCCCGCTCTGAGGTGAGGTCCGCGTCACCCCCTCGTTGACCGCGGCCGCACCGATCAATTAGTGTCCGGGCGTCGGCGCGGAGTCGGGGAAGGTAGCCTCGCCCGCGCATTCGATCCGCTTCGCTCCAAAGCCCTCCGATGTCTTCCACCCTGATGCAGGTCACCCTTCCCGACGGGAAGGTTCTCGAACTCCCCTCCGGATCCTCCGCATACGATGCCGCTGCGGCCATCGGCCCCGGTCTCGCGAAGGCCGCCCTGGCCGGTGTGGTCGACGGGGAGATGGTTGATCTCCACCGCCCGCTGGAAGGGGACTGCACGCTCCGCCTCCTGACCGAGCGGGACAACGAAGCGCTGGCCCTCCTTCGCCACTCGGCTGCGCACGCGCTCGCCACCGCGGTGCGCAGGCTTCGTCCCGGTGCCGAGATCGGCTTCGGCCCTTCGATCGACGAGGGCTTCTACTACGACTTCGGGGTCGAGGAGCCCTTCACCCCGGAAGACCTGGAGGCCTTCGAGGCGGAGGTCCGGGCCGTCATCGAGGCCGACTTCCCCTTCGAACGGCAGCAGGTCACGAAGGAGGAAGCCCGCAAGCTCTTCCACGATGATCCGCTGAAGCTGGAGCGGCTCGAGGAATTCGCGGATGATGAAGTCATCACCGTATACCGCGACGGCCCCTTCCTGGACCTCTGCAAGGGCCCGCACATCCCGTCCACCGGGCGTCTCAAGCATGTGAAGCTCCTTTCGGCCGCGGGGGCGTACTGGCGGGGGGACGAGCGTCGGCAGATGCTGCAGCGGATCTACGGCACCGCCTTCTTCAAGGAGAGGGAGCTGGCCGAGCATCTCGAGCGGCTGGAAGAGGCGAAGCGCCGCGATCACCGTGTGCTCGGAAAACAGCTCGACCTCTTCGCGGTCGATCAGCGGGTCGGGCCGGGGCTCATCCTCTGGCAGCCCGCGGGCGCGATCGTCCGGAATGAGATCGAGGAGTACGAGAAGGAGCTCATCCTCCGCCATGGCTACGAGATCGTCTATACGCCGCATGTGATGAGCGAACGCCTCTTCGAGATCTCGGGGCACCTCGAGAACTTCAAGGAGAACATGTTCGGGGCGATGGAGGTGGAGGGGGCCCGCTACCGCGCGAAGCCCATGAACTGCCCCGGGCACATCTGCGTCTATCAGGCGGCGCAGCGGTCCTATCGTGAACTTCCCATCCGCTATGCAGAGTTCGGCACCGTGTACCGGTACGAGCGGAGCGGCGTGCTCCATGGAATGCTGCGCGTCCGGGGCTTCACCCAGGACGATGCACACGTGTTCTGCACGGAAGAGCAGGTCCCCCAGGAGATCGAGGCGCTCCTCGACCTCGTGGACGAGATGCTGAACACCTTCGGCTACCCGTACACGATCGAACTCGCCACCCGCCCTGAGAAGGCGCTCGGGAGCGAGGAGCAGTGGGATCGGGCGATTGGGCAGCTCCGCTCGGTGCTGGAGTCACGGGGGCTCGACTTCGAGGTCGACGAGGGGGGCGGGGCCTTCTACGGACCGAAGCTCGACTTCAAGCTGATCGACGCGATCGGGCGAAAGTGGCAGGGCCCCACCGTGCAGCTCGACTTCAACCTCCCCGAGCGCTTCGGGATCGAATACATCGGCGACGACAACGAGCGGCACCGGCCCTACATGCTCCACCGTGTGCTCGTGGGTTCGATGGAGCGCTTCGTCGGGGGGCTCATCGAGCACTATGCCGGTGCCTTCCCGCTCTGGCTGGCTCCCGAGCAGGTGAGGATCCTCCCGATCTCCGAGCAGTGGTCGGAGGTGGCCGCAGCGTTCGTGAAGGAGCTCCGGGGCGCCGGCGTGCGCGCGGAGCTTGCGGACCGCGAGACGCTCGGGTACCGGATCCGCGAAGCCGAACTCCGGAAGGTCCCCTACATGGGGGTGATCGGAGAGCGGGAGGCGGAGGACGGCACCGTGGCCGTGCGGCGGCGGGGCGACGGACGGAAGCAGGAAGTCGTGGAGCGGACGGCCTTCATGGAGCGGCTCGTAGAGGAGATTCGGACCCGGGCGCTCGAATGAGTCGGCTTCCCGGGACGTAGTTCTTCCGACAGGTATCTCCGAAGCGCACCTGCGAAGCGCACCTGCGGAGCGCACCTGCGAAGCGCGCATCCGTGGGCACCCCCGGAACGAGCTTCCGGAACGCTTCCCGGAGAGATGAACTGAACCCGCTCCACGGATTCCGCCATGTGGACTCACTGCATGTTCTGCCACGGCGACCTCGGCCGGAACGAGGTCGTGGAACCCTTTCCGATCGGACGCCGCCTCGCCTTCGATGAGGCCCGCGGACGGCTCTGGGTAGTGTGCCGGAAGTGTGAGCGCTGGAACCTGACCCCGCTGGAAGAACGGTGGGAAGCGATCGAGGCGTGCGAGCGGAGCTTCAGGGAGACCCGCACCCGGGTTTCGACCGAGGAAATCGGACTGGCCCGGTTGAAGGAGGGGCTCGAGCTTGTTCGCGTGGGCGCCCCCCAGCGCCCGGAGTTTGCGGCCTGGCGCTACGGCGACCAGTTCGGGCGGCGAAGGAGACGGGCCTTCATGGTCGGAGGGGCGGCCATCGGCGTCGTTGCTGTGGCGGGAATCGCCGGCATGGTCACGGGTGTCGTGAGCGGGACACTCCTGGGGCAGTCCGGCAACTTCGTCAGCCTCTGGAATCAGAACCGCACGGTGGCCCGGCTGCGCACGTCGGATGGTCAGTTGCTCAAGATCAAGGGGTCGCAGATCGAAAGGGCGGAGCTCCTTCTCCCGGAAGAGGGGGAGGGATGGGGGCTCGCGGTGGAGCACCGGAAGGGACGCGATATCTTCGTTGGGGATGAAGCCTTCCTCCTGAGCGGGCGGCTGATGACCCGGGTGAACCGATCCGGAGGGAAGCGGAAGGCCGTAGAAGAAGCGGTCGGGCAGATCGAGGCGGCCGGCCACCCCGAAGAGTTCGTTTCGGAACTCATCCGAAGCCACGCCGGGTCCACGGGCCCCCCGAAATTCACTCCGATCGACTGGCGCGGACGCCCCGTTTCGACCGAAAAGGCAAGGAAGGGGAAGCTGGGGGTGCCTCCAGGGGCGGTGGGAAAGCTGGACAAGCCCACCCGCCTGGCCCTGGAAATGGCGCTCCACGAAGAGCAGGAGCGCCGGGCCCTCGAAGGGGAGCTCGCAATGCTGGAACTCGCCTGGCAGGACGCCGAGGAGGTGGCGGCAATCGCCGATGACCTCCTCCTTCCCGAGGGAACCGACGAGTTCATAGAGAAGCATCGGGTGGAGTGATTTTCCCGTCCAGCGCATCGCGCGCCCTGGCTTCGAGCTCCCAGGGGATGTCGGCCTGGCGCCGGTAGCGGGACGCAGCGGTTCGAGCGTCCGGTGCAGTCCCTCGGTTCCGGTTGGCACGAATGAGATCCCCCAACGGATCATCTCCCAGGGGAGGCGGCGGAGCGAAGCCAGGAAGCGGCCACCCGGTTCGATCGAAGAACTGCGGGCGCCCCGACCGTTCGATGTGGATGGTGAACCCTTCCTCATGCACTGCCCGATGATGGTGTCGGCAGAGGAGGATCAGGTTCGAGAGCTTCGTCTCCCCTCCGTCGGCCCAGTGGCGCACATGGTGGGCCTCGGTGAAGCGCAGTCCGCAACCGGGGAACGAGCAACCGCGATCCCGGATCTCGAGGGCGCGGAGGATCGCCGGAGGAACCGTTCGGGTGCGGCGTCCCACATCGAGCACGGATCCGTCCTTTCCTCGAGTGACCATCACCCGCGAGGCGTCGCACGAGAGGCGCCGCGCGGTTTCGGGGGTGAGCCGGGTGCCGTCTTCCAGTTCGGAGCGGCCGCCGATGTGACCGCCGGTGCAATGTCCGGGGCCGGCATCGGTGTGACCTCCGGTGCAGTGTCCGAGGCCAGCTCCGGTGTGACCCCCGGTGCAATGTCCGGGGCCAGCGCCGGTGTCACCTCCGGTGCAATGTCCGGAGCCAGCGCCAGTGCGATCTCCTGGATGACCTTCGGCGGCGGGTCCCGACCCCTCCGCTCCCCACACGCCGCCTCCCCTGGAGAGTACCTGAGGCTCAACATGAATCACCACCTGATACCGCTCTGCCCGGGTGCCCCGGACTGGAGCGACTCGGGGCTGGCGCGGTTCCGCGGAACCGCGAGGACGAGACGGGCAGTGGCAATCCCCCTCTTCGGTTTCCGACCTCTCGTTCTCTGTCCCCTCCGTCTGGTTATTCGCCTGTCGCCGCGCGTTCTGTGCCTCTCCCGTCTGGTTCTCCGCCTCTCCCGGCGCGGTCTCTGCCTCTCTCGTCTGGTGCTCCGCCTGCCCCTGCGCGGTCTCTGCCCTTCCCGTCTCGTCTACCGTCTCCGCCGCCGCCGGCCTCGCCTGGCCCTTCTCGTTCACCGACTCCGCCGCAACCGACCCGGCTTGTCCCGCCTCGTTCACGGTGTCGGTCGCATCGGAGCCCACCTCGCCCGCAACTTCGTCCGTGGCCCCGAACCCCAGCTCCATCGCCCGTTCCGCGATCA
>JBGTMU010000357.1:0-2092 GCA_041743405.1 Longimicrobiales bacterium
GGCGCTGGCGGACGAAGGGGAGGAGGCCGGGGTCCACCACTCCCACGACCACGTCGCGGGAGCTTATGCCCGGGGCGAGGCGGCGCAGCTCGTCCACGACGACCGCGGCCTGTTCCGCCGGTCCCCCCACGACCCGGAGTCGGGCACCCCCGAGCGAAACCTCCCGACCCGCCCAGTGCTCGATGCGAAGGGTCCCATCCGGTTCAAATCCCTCGGCCTCCTCCCCGGGAGCATTCACCAGCACACGCAGGGAGCAGGCGCTCTCGGGCACGAACCCGAGGAACTCGGTGGCCACCCTCGGGAGCTCCGGCAGGGCGATCAACCAGAGCTCCCCGGGGAGGGGTGGAACGGCATCCCCATCCCATGGGGCATCCAGTGCCCGGCTCCGCGCCCGCTCCCGGTCTTCCCACCCTGCGCGCTCGAGTCTCGCCATGGCATCTTCCTGAACCCGGGCCAGTATCTGCCACCGCGGCGCATCATCGAAGAGGAGCCCCCCCCCGCAGCCTTCCGCCACATGCCGGAAGTTGAGCAGATCGGCGCCGAGTTCCCGGTGAAGAGTTTCGAGGGTGCCCGCGAGGGCGAGCCAGGCGGGCTGATCTCCATCGCCCGGGGGACGGCTCATGAGCACGCGGAGTTCGCCCGCAGAGAGAGTGCCGAGGGCTGCGGCCCAGGCCCGACGCGACGCGAGAGCGGGCGGGGGACGTCTGGCGGGCGTATAGAAAAGCTCCGGTATGGCTCCCCCGGTCAGGATGCGCGGAGGCACGAGTGCGATCCCGCGCGCCTTCGCTTTCTCCACGAGCAGTTCCCGCAGCCGCCGTCCGGCGCGCGCGCCCGGTAGCGCCACCGCGATACCGGAGAGATCGGAGAGGTCCGCCTTCTGTCGCTCGTCCAGAAGAAGGTCCGCTGCGGACGCCAGCGCGGGGCGCTCCCAGCCGAGGAAGTGGAGGCGGGAGGGGGAGGTCAGGGAATCGGAAAATGCCATCGTCATAAAAGGGGACCGGGCGCCCCCGGGAGGCAACCCTTCGCGGCCAGGGAAAGCGCCCGGAAGCCCGGAATCACGAGCCGAGCCCCTCGCCCCAGTAGCGGATCGCAAGGGTCACCGCCCTCACGATCATCAGGGTGACAATCCCCCACCAGACGCCGGCAAGGCCCCAGTCCATCGGGATCACGGAGAAGAGGATTGCGGCAGACGCCCCTGCCGAAAGAATCATCTGGACGGCGAGAAAGCGGAACGCCTCGGCCCCCATGAACACGCCATCCCATACAAACACGAGGGCGTTCAGAGGCTGCATCCAGATCACGAAGGGGAGAATGCGTGCCACCTCGGCCACCGCCTCCGGATCGTCGGTGAAGAGGAGAGGGAGCCACGGCGCAAGCAGCAGAAAGAGGAGGGAGAGGCCGAACCCGGCCCCGATCCCCCAGACGAGGAGTCGATCGGCCACCGGGCGGACATCCTTCCCTTCCCCCCTGTAGCGCGCGACCAGCGCCTGCCCCGAGACCGCGAGCGCGTCTACCACCAGCGCGAGGAGGAGCCAGAGCTGAACCGCCACCTGGTGCGATGCAACTTCCCGTGTGCCGATCCGGGTGGCGATTGCGGTGGCCAGCGTCATGGTGCCGATGAGGGCGAAGGTGCGGAGCGAGAGCGCGCTTCCGGTCCTCAGGAAGGGGAGGAGTTCCTGAAGGGTCGGGATCCGGGGGTCCGAACCCAGGAAGCGTCGGGGCGACCGAATGAGCAGCATGAGAAACCACGCGGCTCCGGTCCACTGCGCAACTACCGTGGCCCACGCCGCACCCTGGATCCCCCATCCGAGCCCGAAGATCAGGAGGGGATCGAGCACGAGGTTGATCACATTCAGCGCGAGCGTGATGACGAGCGGCGTCCGGGTATCCTGGTGGCCACGGAAGATCCCGTGCCCGGCGGTGATCAGGAGGAGCGCAGGGCCGGCGAGCGCGCGGATCCTCAGGTAGCCCTCAGCCGGCTCGAGCAGTTCGCCGCCTGCCCCCATGAGAAGCAGAAGTGGCCGCGAGGCCACGAGAAGCACAACCGTGGCGACCACCCCGACCCCTGCCGCCAGCGCCAGCGCCTGCACCG
>JBGTMU010000358.1:0-4353 GCA_041743405.1 Longimicrobiales bacterium
GCTGCCAGGATGAGGACATGAGCGTGGGTGCGGTCGGGCGCGCGGCGTCAGGTGAAGGCGCTCCGGCGGGAGAGGGCCGCTCAGTGAACGGCCGCGAGGACCCCCCGATCTCCGGCACCCGCGCCGAGCGCTACCAGGTAGTGCTTCATGTCGACCCGGCCACCCTCGCGGAGACCGGAGAGCCGGGTCGCTCGGAGCTGGAAGATGGCGTACGCGTTTCAGCTGAAACGTCCAGGCGGCTTTCCTGCGACTGCGGCCTGGTTCACGCTCACCATGCCTCAGACGGCTCGCTCCTCCACGCCAGCCGTCGCACCCGCACCATTCCTCCGGCGCTCCGGCGCGCGCTCGATATCCGCGACCGAGGGTGCCGGTTCCCCGGATGCGGCCTTCGCTTCACCGACGCACATCACGTTCAGCACTGGGCCGACGGCGGAGCCACGAACCTCGGCAACTGCGTGCTCCTCTGCCGCGTGCATCACCGTCTGGTGCACGAGGGAGGGTGGCGCATCGCGCTCCGGGGCGCGGCACGGCCGGTGTTCGTCGATCCCCGGGGCGGAGAGCACTACGATGGCCGGTTCGCGAGGCTGGCCGAGATACCGCTTCCGCAACTCGCGCAGATCCCTCCGGTCACTCCGCCTCCAAGGCCATAGGAGCCTGGATTCGAGGGATGCCTTCCTCCGGGAGTGAGCATTCAACGGGCGGGTGGCTCAATGGCCGGAGGAAGCATCCGGGCAGAACGAGCCGGGGCAGGATGGCCAGCCAGGTTGGGGCTTCCAGCCGCGCAGGCGGACCCCGCCTTGGAAGTGGAGCGGCTCCCTTGATGAACTCCGAGAGTCGTTTCGTTAGCTTGACCCGATGCCAACGACGATCCAACACCTCCTCGAGCTCATCGACCTCGAGCCCATCGAGCACAACATCTACCGGGGCCGCAACCGCGACATCGGGTCGGGGCGCGTCTACGGGGGTCAGGTGCTCGCGCAGGCACTCGTGGCCGCCCGCCGCACGATCGACGAAGATCGCGCTCCGCACTCGCTCCACGGCTACTTCATCCTGGCGGGCGATCTCTCCGTCCCGATCGTCTACTTCGTGGACCGGCTGCGGGACGGGGGAAGTTTCTCGACCCGCAGAGTGACCGCCATCCAGCACGGCCAGGCCATCTTCAACCTCTCGGCCTCGTTTCATCGGGAGGAAACCGGGCTCGATCATCAGCTTGATCACCCTAAAGTCCCGGACCCCGAGACGCTGATACCAGAGATTGAGCTCATCCGGGCCGTAGCCGACAAGATCCCCCCGGGCGTACGCCCCGTCCTCACCCAGGATCGCCCTATCGACTTCCGCCCCGTGGACCCGCAGGACCTGCTCGACCCCCAGCCCTCGGCACCCCGGCGCATGACATGGTTCCGGGCGAACGGCACCATGCCGGACACAACCCTCCTCCATCAGGCCGTCCTGGCATACGCCTCGGACTACGGGCTCCTGGTCACGTCACTCCAGCCGCACGGGATGAACGTCCGCACTCCCGGGCTCCAGATCGCATCGCTCGATCACGCGCTATGGTTTCACCGCCCCTTCCGCGTCGACGAGTGGCTCCTCTACGTGGTGGATTCGCCTTTCTCCGGCGGTGCACGAGGCTTTGCACGGGGGAGCATCTTCACACGCGAAGGGGTGCTCGTGGCCTCGGTGGCGCAGGAAGGGCTTATTCGGATGCGCGACCTGAGCTGAGACCGGGGGCCTCAAGCAGCGGTGGGCGGGTAACCGGGCCTCGAGCCGCGGTGCGCGAAGCCGAATGAGCTGAGGCGGGAAACCCGAAAACTGAAGGGAGGATCCTGGCGCGATTCGGACGAAGCGAGCGAAACACGGTCTGATTCAGCTGCCCGACAGTGCGGTCGCCCTCTCCCTCGCGCGCACCACCCTTGGCTGGAGCTCCGGATCGGCCTCTGCCCACAGCTCGGCGAAGCGAAGATAGTATTCCGCAGCCGCGCTCCGATCGCCCAACTCCTCGTGAAGCTCCCCCAGGGATTCAAGGACGCCCGCCAGGATGAACGCCTCATTCTGGATTCGTGCGGCCGCCGGTGCTGCCAGATACGCTTCGTAATGCACCACTGCGGAATCGGCGGCACCAGTCATCTGGTGCGCTGCCGCAAAACTCACCATCAGGGCCGTGTCGTCCGGACTCGCCCGAAGTGCACGCCGGAATTGTTCCAGGGCCGTCTCGAAATCACCTTCGCGAAACAGAAGAAGGGCTTCCACATGGGCGCGCTGGGGAGCTATGAAAGGGGGGACCGCGCGACCCGACAGTATCCGGTCCGACGCTGCGAGGAATTCCCTTCCCCGGTGGATTTCGCCAACTCGGCTGAAGAAGTCGGCCAGAGCGAGATGCGCGCCCTCCGCTGCGGCCTCATCGGGGAGCGGCTGGCCCCTCAGGAAATCGTCCACAATCTGCACCGCCCCAACCGTGTCCCGGACCACCGCCAGCCGGTATGTGGCCCGGGCCTGCGCGAGGCTGCCCTCTCCTCCACTCTGACCTGCGCGGCGCTGGAGTGCCACAACCTCCTCGATACGGCGGAGTCCTTCCTCACCCCTCCCCCGGACCATCGCCAGCGAACCCAGATTCCAGAGAGCATCCATCTGCTCCCGGGAGGTTGCCCGCGGATGCTCGAGTGCCGAAATCATGCCCGCCTCCGCGCCGTCCCTGTCTCCCCGCGTCCAGAGCATGCGCGCGCGAAGGAGGTGCCCGGCGGCCAGGTCGGGGAAACGCTCGATCATCGCAGCAAGCGTCCGATCCGCAGCCTCCCACTCCTCGAGGAGCTGCTCCTGACCCGCGAGGTTCGTGTAATAGATGACACGCGCTGAATCGACGGCGAGGGCCCGGCGCAGGAGTTCGACCGCCAAGCGAGGTTCCCCGTGCCGGTTATGGATCACTGCCAGGTTGTTCAGTGCCGTCGTTTCGTTGGGATAGCTTTCGAGGACGGTCCGATATGCTGACATTGCCCGCTCGTCATCGAGCGCCACCGCCGTGAAATAGGACCCTCGAGTAAGAAGACGCTCCCGTTCGGTAAGTCGATCACTTAGCTCAAACGCACGGGTGAGCGCCTCCTTCCACCTCTCCTCATCGTATCCCTCGTTTCTGAGAGTAACTCCCAGCTTTCGCCATGCCATTGCAAAGGCGGAGTCCTCGGCGATGGCCTCTTCCAGAAGCGCGATCCCCGCAGGAAAATCCCGGTCCAGATCAATGGCGCGGACCCCCTGGGAGTAGCGCCTGAGCGCGAGGAGAGACGCGGTGGAGACCTGTGCGAGCGACTCGCCCGCGCGAATAGACCGGAGTGACTCCCCGATCCGCTCGCGCATACGGTTTGACAGCCGGTCCACGGCGGGGATGACCCCCGAAGAATCAGTCACCGTTTCGCGGAACGAAACGATCGCTTCTTCCGAATCCGGCGTCACCAGGCGAACGGAAATGATCGAGCCGGCCCCTGCCCGGTTGATCTCGCCGATGAGGATCGCCTTGAGCCCCTCGCGCAGGGCAAACTCCCGGGCCAGCTCCGGAGTCAGAGGGGAATCGGGAGGCAACTGCATGCGGAGCAGGCCTTCCCGCACTGCGCCCGGTGCGACTACCCGCACCAGCGGAGACTGCTCGAAGTCGATACGGAAAGCCTCGGTGATCGCCCCGGCCAGGAGGTCATCTCCTGTCTGTGACTGGAAATCCGCGATCAGGATCGCCTCCTCCCTTTCGAGCACCCCGGCGGCAACCAGCGATCCCACTGGACCGATCCCCAGCGCTTTGGCGGACATGAAGACCCCCACGCCGAGCGCCAGAAGCACCACCGCCGCCACTCCCGCCATCACCGTATTCTTCCAGTTGAACATGCCGCGGAGCCGCACCGACATGCCTCCCGACTGCACCATGGCGGTCAGAAAGACAATCGGAACCCCGGCGAGAAGCACGATCAGGAGCCCGAAGAAGGTCCAGTCCGGGAGCCCCAGTCGATCCAGGAAGATGTCCGCGACCTGGAGCACGCCGAAGCTCGCTCCCGCGTAGATCCCGAGGAGTTGAGGGACCCGGGCTGAGGTCAGCCGTCCCCAGAGTCCCGGGGGGTCGGAATCAGCGGGTGGAACGGGAGGGGAAAGTTCGCTCACAAGCGATGGCCCCCGAGGAAGTCTGGGTTGGGTTGTGCCGGCTCTCGGGGAAGGCTATCGGAGGCAAGGGCGCCCCGGCAAGCCCGCGAACCGCGCAGCCTGGCCCGCGAACCGCGCCGCCACCCGGGGACCACCTCCTCAAATTCCGTGTAATATCGCCTCTCCGGAACCACTCACCGAAAGCGAAAGGCCCATGACCCTTCTGATCCCCTCGAA
>JBGTMU010000359.1:0-9219 GCA_041743405.1 Longimicrobiales bacterium
ATCCACCGAGGGGTGGCTTGACCCCCCTGCCCCCGGACGACTCGAGCCCCTCGCCTCCGGACGACTTGACCCCCCAAACCTCCGGACGTGAAGAGGCCCTCGATCGTTTTCAAGGGGGAACGGCCACGCCCTGGAGGGTCCTCGGACTGCTTTCCCTGGCGGTGCTCCTCGCCATGTCGCCATGGTTTACCGCGGCCGCGGCGGGCGACCTCCTTCAGGCGCGGCTCGGCCTCGCGGGCTCCGAACTGTCCGCGCTGACCGGTGCGGTCCAGCTCGGGTTCGTGGTCGGCACGCTCCTTTCCGCCGTTCTGAACCTCGCGGACCTGGTCCCCTCGCGTCGGTTCTTCGGGATCTGTGCTCTCCTGGCGGCGGCCTCCAACGCACTGATACCGATCGCGGATTCCATGGGGATGCTCCTTGTTCTTCGGGGGCTCACCGGGTTCTTCCTGGCTGGCGTCTATCCTCCTGCGATGAAGATGGCGGCCACCTGGTTCCGGTCATCGAGGGGGATGGCGATCGGGGCCGTGGTCGGAGCGCTGACGGTCGGGAAGGCGGCACCCTGGCTGCTCCGCGCCGGGGGCGGGATCGAAGGGGGGGCGTCGGTGGTCATCCTGGGCGCTTCTCTCGCTGCCGCGCTCGGGGGGATCCTGATTCTCCTCGTCTACCGGGACGGGCCCTTCCCCTTTCCCAGGCGGCCCTTCGACTGGGGGCTGGCCGGGACGGTGCTCCGCCACAGGGAGACGCGTCTGGCCACCGTCGGATACCTGGGGCACATGTGGGAGCTGTACGCAATGTGGACCGCGATCGCGCTCTTCTTCACCGCTCACTTTGAAGGGGTGCTCGGGGGCATGGGCGACCCGGCAGGACGTGCGGCTCTCGTGGCGTTCTGGGTGATCTCGGTGGGCGCGGTGGGATCGGTGGCGGCCGGAATTCTCGCAGACCGCGCGGGGCGGGAGCGGGTGGCCGGGGGCGCGATGGGAATCAGCGGGATGGTGGCGCTCGGCATCGGATGGATGATCGATGCCCCGACCCCGATCCTCGTCCTGCTCGCGCTCATCTGGGGGGTGAGCGTGGTCGCGGATTCGGCGCAGTTCAGCGCCCTCGTGACGGAAGTCGCGCCGCCTCATGCAGCGGGCACCGCGCTGACCCTTCAGACTTCGCTTGGATTCCTTCTTACGATGGTCACCATCCAGGGCGTGCCGCGGGTGGCCGAAGTCTGGGGTTGGGGTCCCGCGTTTTCAGTGCTTTCGCTCGGGCCACTCGTCGGGATCTGGGCGATGGTGCGACTGTCGCGGATCAGAGCCGTCCCCACCACTGGGGATCCAGGGAGAGAAGGAGCTGCCATTCCCCTCCGTTGAGTCCGCGAGCCAGGTCGAGGCGGAGCAGATCCCAGAAGAGCCCGATCCCCAGAGTCACGGAGAACCGGGGCCCATCGGTTCCCCGCACCCCCCATGCTTCCCCCACCTCCGCATCGAGCCCCGACGTCCATCCGGCGTGGAGGCCACTGCGTCCACGGACCGCCGCGCCCCGCAGATCCCGAGCAGCTTCCACTGAACCCAGCACAAGGGTCTGACCCGCGAAGCTCCGGTAGGGGAAGCCGGGGAGGGTGTTCCGCCCTCCCACGAGCCGGTGCGCCTGCGGAAGCGGGTCTCCGATCCACCCGCGGGCCAGCAGCAGGGCCGCGAGCTCTCGTGTGCCGGATGCCGGGCCCCATCGCCCCGCCGCTTCCCCCTCGAGTTCGGCGCCCACTTCCGCTTCGCTTATCACGCCTCCCACCGAAAGGCGGACCGAGCCACGCCCCGCGGCTGGCCACCGCGTCACGTCCTGGAAGACGACCCGGCCGGAGCCGAAGTCACCCGGAGTGATCTCCGGGACCGACCGGAAAGCTCGTGAGTCATCCAGAGGAGCCGCCCCGACGGCACGCACGGCGGAACGATGCGATCCCACCTCGGCCTCGACCCGCACCGAGCGTCCCGGGAAGGGCCTCGACTCGAGAGCGCCTCTCACTCCCGACCAGCGCCAGGGGTCGAGGTAGTCCTCGCCCCGCGATAGCGCCGAAAGGGACGAGAGTAGAGGGTCGATCCCGGGGCGAGCACCGAGGTCAACGAGTTCCCCGACTGACGCCGAGAGAGACCAGGACGAGCCGACTTCCCGTCCTCCCTCGAGGTGGATGCTTCCGCGGCCGGTTTCCTGCCCGAACGCGTACCCCCCGTGCACACGGGCCCTCAGGTCGCCTCGGAGGGCGAGGCTGGCCCCCATCCCAACGAAAGCGCCCTCGATCCGATTGAATCGTAGCCCGGATGAGATCCTCGGAAGGTGGAACCGGAGGGGTGAGAGCCCGGATGGGGGACGGCTGCGCATCAGCTCCACGGCCCTTGCGCGGAGCTCCCGGGGGTCCGCGTCCAGCGCGACATCCGCGAGGCCATCCCGCTCCAGCGACTCGAAGAGGGTCTCCGGAAAGTCATATCCGGCGCGGGCCGAGGGAGGGGACTGGGTGATCGGGGGGAGCGAGCGAAGGTCGGGGAAGTCCGGTACGTTCAGCTCGTATTCGCTCGTGCGCAGTACCGCCCGGATCACCGTCCCCACTGCCAGATCCAGCTCCGGTATTTCCCTCCGCACCTCGATTCGCTGGAGGTTCGGAAGCCAGTAGAGGTTCTCCCAGAGTCCGTAGTCCACCTCCACCGAGATCTGATCCGTGCGGCGGTCCACATAGGACGCAGGCGTGAATGTGAAGTGCATCCGCACGATGCTCGCACTTCTCTGGTCAATCACGATCCGCCCGACGATTCCTGCGCGCGCGGGATCCCGGGGCCGGACCTCGACCTCGTAGAGTCGAATCGGCTCCGACTCTCCCGAAAGACCGATCGTGAGGGAGTCGGCAATCCGGAAATCATAGGGGGCGTCATCGAGTCCCCCGGGAGGAAGTGGAGCGAATGGATGGGGGACCCCCGCCACATCCATCCCGGATCCGACCTGGATCTCGTCGCCGAAGCCGTACTGGACGAGGGTCAGTCGGTCGAGGTAGTACCGGAATTCACGGACCGGAAGCCGTGTCTCGCTCCTCTCCCCGAGCAGGTGCTGCTGAATGACATCCGGCGCCTGCCACCGGAGTTCCACGGCAACCTGGTCGACGCGGATGAGGGAGCGCTCCCCCTCTTCAGGGTCCACGAAGAAGTAGATGTGTCCTTCGGTGAGCGCGCGGTAATTCTCGAGTCCGCCATCGGTCACGAGCGTCTGCCGGGCCTCGCGTGCGCGCTCCGCGAGCCGCAGGACCTGGGCGCCATTCCACCCGTCCTGGATCGAGGGCGGCTGGCCGCTCACAGCCGGAGGTGGCTCCTGTGCGCCTGCGGCTGCCCGGGACGCGGAGGGGGCAGCGGCGACATGCCCCGGGACGAGAGCGGTGTACAGAGACAGCATGACAGCCAGCCCCATCCCCGGAGGCGGGTGGGGTGGCAATGGCAGGGAAGAAAGGAATGATCTGAACATTGAATTTGATTAAACTACCTCTTCTTCCCTTCGAGCGAAGGCCCTTCGTTCTCCGGGGAAATCCTCAGCTACCGTCAGGACCTTCGTCTGTTCACAGGGAGTGTCACTCTTGCAGGATCTCGAACTCGCCGCGGAAGCCGAGCGCCGACGGACCTTCGCCATCATCTCGCATCCGGACGCGGGGAAGACGACTCTCACCGAGAAGCTTCTCCTCTACGGAGGCGCCATCCACCTGGCTGGATCCGTGAAGGCACGCCGCGCCGCCAGGCACGCGACCTCCGACTGGATGGAGATGGAACGCGAGCGAGGAATTTCAGTCACGTCGTCCGTGCTCCAGTTCGACTACCAGGGGTTTCGGATCAATCTTCTCGATACCCCCGGCCACCAGGATTTCTCCGAAGACACGTATCGCACCCTGATGGCTGCCGATTCGGCGGTCATGCTCCTGGACAACCGGAAGGGGGTGGAAGAGCAGACCCGCAAGCTTTTCGAGGTCTGCAGGCTGCGCCGCATCCCGATCTTCACCTTCGTGAACAAGTGCGATCGAATCGGCGTTCCCCCGCTGCAGCTCCTGGATGACGTGGAGTCCGAACTCGGAATCGGGTGCGCGGCCGTCACCTGGCCGGTCCATGACGGCACAAACTTCCTGGGGGTCTACGACCGCATGGAAGAAGCGATCCACCTCTTCGAGAAGGCGGGGGATCACGGAGCCTCGCGTCCCCCGGAAGAGGTTACGGGGCTGGACGATCCGCGCCTCGACACCCTCCTCGGAGGGCCAGCGGCCGACCTGCTGCGGGAGGAAGTGGAGCTCCTCGCCGGTGCCGGAGCCGAGTTCGATCGGGAGGCGTTCCATCGGGGGGAGGTCTCTCCCACCTTCTTCGGGAGCGCGCTCACGAACTTCGGGGTGGCCCCGTTCCTGGAGCGGTTTCTCCGCGATGCCCCGGCCCCGGAGGCACGCGAATCTTCGGAGGGGCCGATCGCCCCTACCGACGAACGCCTCACCGGCTTCGTTTTCAAGATCCAGGCGAACATGGACCCCAAACATCGGGACCGGGTGGCTTTCATGCGGATCTGCTCCGGGCGATTCGAGGCGGGAGACACGGTGACCAACACCCGTTCGGGGAAGCCGATCCGGCTGGCCCGTCCTCAGCAGTTCTTCGCACAGGACCGGGAGGCGGTGGAGCTGGCCTGGCCCGGGGATGTGGTAGGGGTGCACGACCGGGGCAGCCTGCGGATCGGGGACACCCTGTCCTCGGAAGGGTCACCGGTCTATGAAGCGATCCCCCCCTTCTCCCCCGAGCACTTCGCCCGCGTTCATGTGCCCGACCCGCTGCGGAGGAAGCATCTGGACAAGGGGCTGCTCGAACTCTCGGAAGAGGGGGCCATCCAGGTGTTCTTCACGGATGGCGTGACGGGCCCGGCGCCGGTGGTTGGAGCGGTGGGGCCACTCCAGTTCGACGTGCTCATGCACCGCCTCGAACACGAGTACCAGGTTGCGGCCCGCCTCGAAACCATGCCATACAAGGATGCGCGGTGGGTCGTCGGTCCCGAAAGGGAGATTCAGCGCCTGGCACGGGGGTACGATTCAGCGCTGGTGCGAGACAGGCACGGTCGACCCCTGCTGCTCTTCCGGACCGAGTGGGTGCGCCAGGCCACGGTAGAGCGAGAAAAGGCGTTGCAGTTCCTTCGAGTGGCGCCGGACTGAACCCTCTCCCTTGTTGCGGGCGGGAATGCCCCGCGCATATCTTGACGCGATGCCGCAATACACGTCCGTTCCCCTGTGATCTGACGCCCTTCTACTCGAGGTGACTTCGATGGTGATTCCCCGGTTCAACTCGTTGTTCGCTGGACTTGTCATGGCCCTGCTGCTCGGGGCGCCGATTTCAGCCCAACAGACGGGTGTGATCTCCGGCCGCGTCCTGGATGCGGAATCGGGTGCTCCCCTGGGCAACGCGCTGGTTGAGGTCCTCGGGTCTCAGTCCACGAGCGTGGGTGCCGATGGTCAGGGCCAGTTCCGGATCACCCTTCCCCCGGGCGTCTACTCCCTCGTGGTATCCACGATCGGGTATGAAGCGCAGCGCATCGAGGCAGTGCGGGTATCCGCGGGCGGAATCGAGAACGTGACGGTGCAGCTCCGTTCCCGCGCGCTGGTTCTCGTTCCCCTCGTGGTTTCCGTCGGGCGGGGCGTCGAACAGAAGGCCGACCAGGCTCCGGCCCGGGTCGAGGTGATCTCCGAGGAAGAGGTGCGCGCCCGGCCGGCCGCGACTCCCCTCGATCACCTCCGGGCGGTGCCCGGCGTCGATGTCACCACGCATGGCGTCCAGTCCGGGACGGTGGTGGCTCGAGGGTTCAACAACATCTTCTCGGGTGCGCTGCACATGCTGACGGACCACCGGGTGGCGGCGATCCCGTCGCTCCGTGCGAACTTCCTGCACTTCATCCCTTCGAATGACGAAGACATGGAGAGGATGGAAGTCGTGCTCGGTCCCGGCTCCGCGCTTTACGGGCCGAACACCTCGAACGGGGTCCTGCACATTTTCACGAAGTCGCCCCTTACCACCCAGGGGAACGTGTTCTCACTGGCTGGTGGGCTCCAGAACGTGCTCCAGGCCACCGGACGCTCCGCCCACCTTCTCGGCGAGAACTTCGGCGTGAAGGTTTCAGGCCAGTACATGCGGGCCGACGAATGGGAGCATGTGGATCCGGTCGAGGCAGCGGCGCGGGCCGCGGCGATTGGGGCGAACCCCCAGACCCGGATCGGGCTTCGCGACTACGGGATCGAGCGCTGGTCCGGGGAAGTGCGGGCCGACTGGCGGGTCGGTGATGAGACTACGGCGATCTTTCAGGCAGGACGGACGGCGGTTCTCTCGGCGGTCGAGTTGACCGGCGTGGGGGCGGGGCAGGTTCAGGACTGGAACAACTCGTTCGTGCAGGCACGGATGAACCGGGGCCGGCTCTTCGCCCAGGCATACATGAACACAAGTGATGCGGGGGACACCTACACCCTCCGCGATGGCAACTCCATCGTCGACCAGTCCAAACTCTACGTGGCGCAGATCCAGCACGGGTTCGCGCCCTTCGCACGTCAGAACCTCACCTACGGGCTCGACTTCATCCGGACGATGCCGGACACCAAGGGAACCGTGCACGGTCGGAACGAGGACAACGACGAGTACGATGAGTTCGGGGTCTACCTCCAGTCCGAGACCGCCGTGACCGATCGGCTCGACTTCGTCTTTGCCGGTCGGATGGACTGGCATTCCGAGCTCGAAGATCCGGTCTTCTCTCCGCGTGCCGCGCTCGTATTCACTCCGGTGGACGGACACAGCTTCCGCGCAACCTACAACAGGGCGTTCTCGACCCCGTCATCGGTGAACCTTTTCCTCGACATCAACGCGGGACCCTTCCCGAACCCCGCGCTCGGGAATCTGGGGTACGGACTGCGCGCCCAGGGGACCACGTCCAACGGCTTCACCTTCCGTCAGGCGGACGGATCACTCACGGGCATGCGGTCGCCCTTCAACCCGCAGGGGCGGCACGCGCTGATCCCGGCGAGCTCACCTACCGCCTGGCAGCTTGCGGTAGGCGTGCTCGCGGCACAGGGTGCGATCGACGCCCAGACCGCCGGCTTCCTGATGCAGAACGCACCGACGACGGCCCAGGTTGGAATGGCCTACCTCGACGTACTGAGCACCGTCCAGACCCCTCGGCCCATCACCGCCGATCTGAATTTTGACCTTTCCCCGATCCGGGAATCCAACACGACCACCTATGAGGTCGGGTACAAGGGGCTGCTCGGCGATCGGGTTCTCCTTGCCGCGGACGTCTGGGTGGCGGAGCGCGACAACTTCGTGTCGGCACTCCGCCCCTCCGTGCCCCTCCTCTTCCTCGATGGAGCGACGCTCGGGGCTTTCGCGGTGCCCCGCCTGACGCAGCATTTCATGGGGCGCGGAATGCCGCAGGCGCAGGCACAGGCGACCGCGACGGCGGTGGTCACGGGGATGGCCAGCCTCCCGGTGGGCGTGCTGTCGTCCAATGACGTCAGCACGGTCCAGAACCGCTCGGACATGCTTGTGACCTATCAGAACTTCGGGGAAGTGGATCTCTGGGGAACCGACCTCTCGGCCCGGGTGCTGTTGAATGACGAATTCAGCCTCGGGTTGTCGGCTTCCTGGGTCAACAAGGACCACTTTGAGACGGAGGGGGAGAAGATTGCCCTCAACGCCCCGACGACGAAGATCAACGCTTCCATGACGTATCGGAATGAACGGTCGGGGTGGAACGGCGAGGCGAGGTTGCGCTTCACCAACGAGTTCCCGGTGCTGTCGGCGCCCTACGTGGCGACTGCCTGCCTTGGCGACACGGGCCCCCTCGTGGATCCATGCATCGAGGGCTTTACCCTTCTGGACGTGACCGCAGGCTACCGGCTGCCGATGATGCCGGGGGCCTCGCTCAGCCTCGCGATCCAGAACCTTCTCGACACCGAGTACCGGAGCTTCGCCGGGGTACCGGAAGTCGGCCGGATGGCGCTCCTGCGGCTCCGCTACGAGTTCTGATCTTGACAGGCCGTAGTTCAATGGCCTGTTAGGAAGGCGTCCGGGCGCGGCGGAAGCGCCGAAGTCCGGATGTCCAGAGTTGTGACGCATCGGCCGGCCCGGAGTGACGCCCGGGCCGGCCGTGTGCGTTTCCGCCTGCGGCGCGACTCCCTGGGAGGGGGCCGTGCCTTGCCTCACCCCTTCCACGTTGCGACACTTTCCGAATGCTCATCTCCCCCTCTTTCCAGGATGATGCCAGTCGGCACCGGCGCCCGACGGCGCTAACCGGCCGGGTGCCCGTTTCTTCGGGGCGATTCATCGGCGCAGGCTCCGCATGAGCCCCACTCGGGAAGGGATTCCGATCGTGGCGGCCGGGGATTTCGGTTCGGACGTTCTCGCGGCCGAGGTTCCGGTTCTTGTCGACTTCTTCGCCACCTGGTGTGGCCCCTGCGAATGGCTGACCCCGTATCTGGAGCAGGCCGCCGAGCGCGGCGGCGATCGAGTGCGGGTCGTGAAGGTGGATGTGGATGAGGCTCCCGAACTTTCGATCCGGTATGGGATCCGGTCCGTACCGACGGTGATCCTCTTCCGGGGCGGCGTCGAAGTGGAGCGGAGCATCGGGGTGGAGCCCCACCGGATCCGCGCGATGGTTCCGGAGGGGGACTGAGGCTTGGCGAAACGTGCGAGGCAGGATGCGATTCTCGAGGTGATCCGCACCCATCGGGTGGGGAGCCAGGGGGCACTCAAGACACTTCTCGACGCGCGCGGGTTCGAGGTCACGCAGGCTACCCTCTCACGCGATATCCGGGAGCTGCGACTCGTGAAGGCTCCGGCGGCGGATGGGCAGGCCCACTACACCTTCCCCGAGGAATGGGAGTCCACGCCGCCTCTCGAAAGGATCCTTCCGACGCTTTTCGTTTCCGCAGAGGGAACCGGGAACCTCATCGTCGTCCGTACCCTCACCGGGGGGGCACAGGCCGTTGGCCTCGGCTTCGACGGGCAGGACTGGCCCGAGGTGCTGGGAACGCTCGCCGGCGACGACACGATCCTCCTCGTTCTTCGCACGCCGGAGCAGGCCGGGATGGTGAAGCGACGGATCGAAGCAATTGCAGGGCGGCGGCCATAGCCAGCGCCGAAGGCGGGGGTCACTGGGTCGAGGGGGCGCCGGCGTCGAGGGGGCGACCGGCGTCGAAGGGGC
>JBGTMU010000360.1:0-3441 GCA_041743405.1 Longimicrobiales bacterium
GTGACGGGGATCCCGTCGACCACCGTGCAATCGTCATCGTCGAGCGCGACTGTCCGATGGAAGGTGACTCCGGTCCTCGCCCTATGGCTGCCCCCCTCATGGGTCACGTGGACCGGGTGGGGCGGGTCGAACGGGAGCAGCCCCAGGAGTCCGATCGCGTTCGAGTGGCTCAGGAGCGCGGATGAGCCCCCAGCGAGGACCGCAGCCATCTCCCCCGCTCGGGCCGAGCCGAACGGGGGCAGCTCGTATATCCCGCGATGAAGCGGCCGAAGGTGGCCGGACATGAGCCGACGCCCGATCGCCGAACTCGAGACGCCAGCCTCTCTCAGTTGTGAATGCGTAACGACGCCGTGCTGGCCCGCGGCCAGCGCGGTGATCCGC
The DNA here is from genome assembly GCA_041743405.1 of Longimicrobiales bacterium. Classification (GTDB taxonomy): domain Bacteria; phylum Gemmatimonadota; class Gemmatimonadetes; order Longimicrobiales; family Gaopeijiaceae; genus JBGTMU01. Next base: position 382 of record JBGTMU010000360.1, read on the forward strand.
TCTTCGGGCATGATGACGCTTCGCGATCAGACGTTGGGGTCCCGTGAATCCCTTCTCGATCCGTGAACCTCGTCTCCTGCGTTGGGCGACTCCATGGCAGATTGCGCAAGCGCCCCCTCCTCCTCCAACAACCTTCTACATTGTCAGTATGATGAATGACGAGCAGCCCCCTCCCGATGACCCGCTCGCGCGACCCGATGACGCGCTCGCTCGACGGATCCGAGAAGTCGCTGACTTCCTCGAGGAACTCGCGGCCGATCGTTCCCTTCTGGCTCGCGGATCGAAGGCGGACCAGCGCCGGTTGATCCATGCGGCCGGTGAGGTGTGGACCCCAGACGGGGCCCAGCGCAGGGCCCTCGCCAAGGCCCGGGCCAGGCGAAGGACGCTTGAGTCGCGAGCGGCAGAGGAAGAGACGCTGAACCAGCGAGGGATCCGGAAGCTGCGGAGGCAGGCGACTTTCACTACGCCGAACATCTACCTTCCCGAGGAGTCCGAGGAGTCCGAGGCCCTTCCGCCACCGCGCAGCGTGGATCGTCAGCACTGCTACGTCTGCAAGGAGGCCTTCACCGAACTCCACCACTTCTACGATCAGCTCTGCCCGCCGTGCGCAGCCCTCAACTTCAGGAAGCGCGGGGAACTGGCGAGGCTCGACGGCCGCGTCGCCCTCGTCACCGGGGGCCGGGTCAAGATCGGCTACCAGGCGGTGATCAAGCTCCTGCGCTGCGGTGCGGAGGTCATCGTGACCACCCGCTTTCCGCGCGATGCCGCCGCCCGTTACGCGCGGGAAGCCGACTTCGAGGAATGGGGAAACCGGCTCCGCATTTTCGGGCTGGATCTCAGGCATACGCCGGGTGTCGAGGCGTTCTGCGCCGAGATCCTCGCCACCCGGGGGCGGCTGGACTTCATCGTGAACAACGCCTGCCAGACGGTCCGGCGTCCTCCCGGGTTCTATGCCCACATGATGGAAGGGGAACTCCGTGCACTCGACGGGCTCCCTGAGGGAGTGCGCGGTCTGCTGGGGAATGATGAGCGGTTTCGGGAGGGGGCGCGGGGTCTTCACGGAAACGGTGAAGAGCTCCGCGAGGAAGGGTTCCGGGAGGACGGGATTCATCCCGGCAGGTTGCCTTCCGGGCGAGGAGAGCGCGGGGCCCCTCGTGGAGGCGGGCCCCCTCCTGGAAGCGCGGCCCGTCGTGGAAGCGCGGCCCTACTCTCCCAGCTCCCTCTTCTCCCCGAGGAGCGTGAAATCCGGCAGTCCCTCTTCCCGGAAGGGACGCTGGATCAGGATCTTCAGCAGATCGACCTTCGAGAGACCAACTCCTGGAGAATGCTCATGGCCGACGTTCCCACGGTGGAGCTTCTCGAGGTTCACCTCGTGAACGCCGTGGCACCCTTCGTCCTGAATGCCCGACTCCGTCCCCTCATGATGCGGACGGAGAACCGGGACAAGCACATCGTCAATGTTTCCGCGGTGGAGGGGCAGTTCTACCGAAACGCGAAGACGACGCGGCATCCCCACACGAACATGGCCAAGGCCGCGCTGAACATGATGACGCGAACGGCCGCCACCGACTACCATGGCGACGGCATCCACATGAATGCCGTGGACACCGGCTGGGTCACCGACGAAGATCCGGAGGCCATCGCCGCGAGGAAAACCGAGATTCACCGGTTCCACCCGCCGCTCGACATCGTCGACGGGGCGGCCAGGATCCTGGATCCGATCATCGACGGCTACAACACCGGGACACACGTCTGGGGGCTTTTCCTCAAGGACTATCAACCCACGAGCTGGTGATCCGGGTTACCGCCAACCCACGAACTGGTGATCCGGGTTACCGCGCACTCCCCTCCCTGACCACGAGCATGATCGGCTCCGGGTACCGGATCGGACCGATCGGGGTGTCGAGCGTGGGAAGAGCTCTGAGGCGCACGTCCACCGACTCGCCCCCACCGCCTCCCGCGATCCCGAGTGCCAGATTCACAAGATCCCGGGCACTCCCGTCGAAGAACTCTCTCAGATCGAGAAAGATTTCCAGTGGGAAAGGGCTCACTTCCCCTGCCGGAAAGCGAAGCGCCCGCGTCATGCTGCCGCCCACGGTTTCCCGCCCTTCCAGCAGAAGAGTCCAGTCGAGCGCAACCAGTCGTGCCTCGGGATTTCCCTCCGGGTTCGCCGCCGTCAGATCCAGATCGAAGGCCAGCGGAACCTGCCCTCCGGCCAGCGCCGCGGAGACCCGGAAGAGGTCGGCCGGAGAGAGATCCTCGAAGGATCGGACCCGGTCCACCGAGACCCCCGCGAGTCGGACATTCGACACCCCTTCCACCCCGAACCGGACCTGCGAGAGTGCGGCGAGCCCCTGGAGGGTCGCGCAGGACGGGAGTGCCAGAAGAAGCAGGACTACAGAGGCGAGGCGCATGGGGAAGAGTCCGGGTCTGAGAAGGGACCGCATCCTACACCCTCGCTGAGTGCGAGTGCCGGTTCACGACTTTGCGAGTGCCGGTTCACTACTTGAAGTAGCGGAAGTAGTCTCCTCGGATCTCACCGACGACCAGCCGGTGCAACTCGATGCCGAGCCATTTCATGCTCATCCTGAAGCTGCCCTCTTTCTCGAACCGCCGAGCCGCGATCTCGACGACCGGGCGTCGGAGGAACCCGTAGCGCCCCACGCGCGCGAGTCTCCGCACATAGTCCTGATCTTCCGCCACCTGGATCGTGAGGTCGAAGCCCCCGATCGCGTCGTGCGTGGCCTTCGGCAACAGCAGAAAGGCTCCGATCGAGTGGGGCCAACCCAGTCTGGAGGACAGGCGGAAGTAATGCGAGCTGAACCAGTGGTTCAGCCGGAGGAAGCGGTCCGGGGAATCGGGCACGAACCAGCAGCTCGCCGAGTCGAGGCGTTCCCTCGCCATCTCGGCGAATGCCAGCTCCAGCGCGTCTTCGGGGAGCCGAACATCCGCATCCAGGAACAGGAGCCAGTCGCCCGTTGCTCTTCCCGCGCCCGCATTGCGGCCCACGCCGGGGTGCCCGCCCGGAACGACGAGCGCACCCGCCGCACGGGCCACCTC
>JBGTMU010000361.1:0-3657 GCA_041743405.1 Longimicrobiales bacterium
ACCGATCCGAGCGCCTGCTCCCTCACCCGGCCAGCCAGTCCCGACACCTCAGTTGAAGCGGCCGCACGCCGGGCGGGCTCGGGCACGGACACCCCAAGAAGGTCCTCGCACAGCCGCCAGGTGAGGGCCAGCCAGATTTCGGCTCCATGATGCTCAGCATCGTGCCACGCGGCCTCGAGCTCGTGCGCTCCGGCGGCCGCGGTGATCACTGCAGCGTCGAGAAGCCAGAAGAGGCGCATCCAGGCGTGGTTCGCGCCGTGCGCCGCCAGATACGGAAGAGCGGGAGCACCGACAACAGCCGGCACCTCGGTCAACCCCGCCGGGCAGGAGACCGCGGAAGCGAGGAGGGACCGGGCGAAGGCGTCGGCACGCGCGAAGGGGAGGTCCAATCGACCGTGCAGCTCAACGAGGACGCCGTCGCGCCCCCGAAGGGGAAGATCCGGCGAGTACCGCAGGCACACGGCCTCCTGTGCGTCCGAGAGATCCCAGTCCGACGCGAACCCCGCACCGCCGAGCGCTCGTCGAGCCCTCTCGAAGTCGGAAGGAGCCACGAGGATGTCGACGTCCCGGGAGGGGCGGGCGGTGATCGAGCCATAGGTGGCCTGACCGAGCGGCAGCCCCTTGAGCACCAGGTAGTCCGTCCCGGCCCCCTGCAGGACCGGGTCGATCTCGCGGAGTGCCTTCGCGAGCTGGGCCGTATAGGGTGCCTGCTGGCGGATCGCCCTTCGCAGCCCGTCGGCCACCCCGGGGGGCATGTCCGCGCCGAACCAGCCCTCCAGCACGGGAAAGAGGATCGACTGAAGTCCGTGTCGACGGACGCGGCGCACGAACTCGGCCCAGTCGACTCGCTCGGGATCGGGGCGCGCGACTGCCTGACCGAGGTACGCCCGGAGGGCGGCCAGCAGGAACCCGTCCTCCAGATCAAGGGGTGGGCACGGCTCGCTCAGCGAAGGTCGCGGGCTCATCGAGGCTCGTCCGCGACCGCAGCCACCGTCCTCCGAGCCTCCTCGAAATCACGTTGCTGAGTTGCGCTCGAACCACGGTTTCGTCGAGCTGCAACGAATCGATCAAGTCCGAGAAGATCCGCCGTACCATAGGTCACCGACTTGAAATGTGACTCGAGTATCTGGAACCGATTCCGGAGGGGGATCCGCGCGGAGCCACCCCGAAGCTGCTGGCGCCGGAGCGAGTGGGCCCGCAGGCTCCGCTCCGCCGTCCCCGCTGGCTCCTGGCGGTAGACATAGAGTGGATCGCCGATCACCTCATAGGCGCGACCGGGAAGCACGCGCGCCAGAAAATTTCCGTCCTCACCCTGGCGGAGCGCAGGATCGAAGTGCCCGCCGCGGGCCACCTCGGTCCGGAGCATCACCGTAGCCCGCCCGCAACTCGCCGGAAGGGGCGAGGCCGCGGTTCCGGTCCCCCGGCGCGCCTCGCACCCCCTGAGCCCGAGAAGCCGGTTCTCCCCATCGATGATCGCCATCCCCGTCCCGACGGCAGCCAGGTCCGGGACGCTCCGGAAGCGGGAGAGCTGGGATTCGAGGCGCGAAGGATACTGCCAGTCGTCGGCATCGAGGAAGGCGATGAAGCGCCCGCTCGCCTGGTTCATCCCGGACTGGCGGGCGATGGAAGGCCCCGAATTCGCCGGGAGCCTCAGAAACTCGATGCGCGGATCCCCGAAGGCCGTCACCACCGCCTCCGGATCGTCCCGCGAGCCGTCGTCCACCACGAAGCACTCCCACTCGCGGTGAGTCTGTGCGACAAGCGAGGCGAGGGCCCAGTGGAGTGTGGACGCGTGGTTGTAGCAGGGTACGATCACGGAAACGAGGTCGCCGCTGCCTATGGGGCACCTGCCCGTGCGTGAGAGGGGAAGAGGGCCCGCTTGACCCGATCCTGGAATTCCTCCTCCGGAATGCTGCCAACCCAGACCTTCCGGATGACCCCACCTTCGACGAGAACCGAGGTGGGAACGCCGGAGACGAGGCGGGCCATGCGCCCCCGGGTCAGGGTCACCATGGGAAACCGGAACCCATGCGTCTCCGCGAAATCCTTCCGCTCCTCTTCCGACGCCCGGACTACCCCCACCACGCCGGGCAGTCCCGCCACCTCGTCCACCACGTTGAGGATCCTCCCCCACCTGTGGCAGTGCGGGCAGGTCGGCCCCAGGTAGACGACGAGCACCTCTCCATCGTCGGAGGGGTCGACGGCTCCAGCGGCCCAGCCTTTCTTCCAGCGACGCCCTTCGCGGAGAGGGCTCCGCCCGAGGAGCGGCTCGCGATGGAGGCGCTGATGGCGTTGAGCGACCATCGTGAGTCCGGCCGTTCCCAAGCCTGCGCCCACCGCGAGCGCGACTTCCCAGGGAGCCAGCGCCCCGGACGGCTCGAGCGTAAGCCACGCCGTCGCAATGAGAAGGGCGTACAGCCCGTTCAGCGCCATGCTCTGAGCAGGCGTCAGATCGACCTGGCCCCCATAACAGCCGCAGTCCTCCGTTCTCCCGGTAGATGTGCTCCAGAAGGTGAGCCCGGTGAGGGCCGCGAGAAGAACCAGGGTTGCAGGAAGAAGCATCTCCGGCTGGAGCCCGATAAGGAGTGCCGCGCCCCAGGCACCTTCCACCCCCAGGAGCACGACCGCCAGCGGGTAGAGGCGCGACCGATCGACGACCCCCATCCGACCGAGATGGGTCATGAAGGGCCCGGGGTTTCCGGCCTTGATGACGGCGGCCCATAGCAGGATCGCCCCCACGAGGGGCGCCCCGAGAGCCGTCCAGTCCGACAGGAGGTTCATGTTCGCCGAGACCCCGAAAAGGGGATGGAAGGGTGGGTTCAGCGATGGTAACTCCGAATGTAAGCCATCCCCATTGCCCGGCCAAACCCCCTTCGCTACACTGCTTGAGTTTGTCGAGACTTGGAAAAACAGACTTGCGAGGATTCGGAATCCCCCTATCTTTCTCCCTTGTAGCACAATCTACGTTTGTCCGGAGATCAATATGCGACCGATGGCACGCACCGAGGGCATCCTCGTCGAGCACCTGTCCGAAGAGGTCATGGTATACGACCTCCAGCACGACGATGTCCACTGCCTCAACCGGGTCGCGGCCTGGGTCTGGGAGCACTGCGACGGGGTGACCTCCATCGCCGACCTGTCCGCCGCCGCTGTGACGGAGCTCGGTCTGCCGAACGACCCGGACGTGATCTTCCTGGCGCTCGAGGAGCTCGAGGCTGCGCGTCTCCTCGCGGAACCGCTTGAGATGGCAGGGTCCGCTCCGACGATCTCCCGGCGTGAGCTTACGCGGCGTTTCGCTGCCGCGGGAGTGGCTTTTGCGGTGGCGCTCCCCATCATCACGACGCTCGGGGCGCCGACGCCGCTGCAGGCGCAGTCGCTGGCGAGCCTGGGGGAGGCGTGCACCGTCGATGCTGAGTGTCAGTCAACTTGTTGTGACCTTTCAGTCCTCGGTGGGACGTGTCAGGACGCTCTCGCATTGCGTGCTAACTGCGTCCTCTGACCTTGAGTCCGCTTCCTCCGCAGCCGACGGGGCGCATGCATGTCAACTCCCGCGCTCCAGGGGAGAGCCGCTGTCCGTTTGTGTCTTGGTAGTACGTTTGGCCGTCCGCATAGGCTGACGGTCCACGGCCTCGGGCTCACACTCCCGTGTGTTACCCA
>JBGTMU010000362.1:0-7243 GCA_041743405.1 Longimicrobiales bacterium
GTCGCCCGGGCCGTCGGTCGATCGGTCGCCGGCTGGGCAGCCTGTGCCGAAAGCGCAGGAGCCACCAGGAGCGCGAGGAGCGCCGGGAGAACGAGAAGGCAGGACGTACGGCGCATCGGATTCCGGTTCGTTGTGAGAGAAGAGAATGCGAAAGAAAACCCGCGTTGCCGCAGGGTGTCAATTGCGCCGCCCGGGCGGGGTGTCCAGACGCGATCCTTGCCCCGGCATCCGTGACGGGTCAGCTTTCCCGGGTTCGGCGCGCCCCTCTCTTCTTCTTCCTTCCAGGCTCCTCAAATGCCGTCTCCTCCGATCTACTCCAGCCCCGCGCATCGCCGGGCTCCTCTCTTTGCCCTCCTCATCGCGGCACTTCCGACCCTCTTCGCAGGGTGCGTCCCCGCGGCGAGTGGCGGCGGCGTCGGAAACACGGCGCCACTAACCCGGAACGAGATCCGGGTAGTAGGGGTCCAGGATGCCTACGAACTCCTCGTCCGAACGCGACCCGGATGGCTGCGCACGAGCGGTGGAGCCCTCCTCCTCTATCTCGACCAGACGCGCGTGGCGCAGGGATCGGGAGTGCGGGAGTATCTCCAGAACTTCAACATCGGCTACATCCGTGAAGTGCGGTGGATCCCGGCGGAGGAGGCGGCTGATTTCCCGATGGCGCCTCCGGGCAACATCCGCGGGGCGATCCAGATCCTGACCGGAGAGCAGTAGGCGCTGATAGCTCGCTGATACCGGTTTCACACCTTTCCGCCTGATCGGCAGGAGCGGAGCTTCCCCGTTGCGGAGGTGCGGGTGCAATGATCGGACTGGCGGATTCGTGGGTGCCGGGGGTGGTGGGCTGGGTCGCGAGGGAACGTCGCGCCGCCCGCTACCTGCGCCGTGAGCGGCTTGGTTTTCAGGCTTCGCAGGGCTCGAACGAGGCGACGTCGCTTCCGCATCTCCTGGTGCTTCTCGTGGATCCGGTAAAACAGGCTCGGGTGCGGGGCGCGGTTCACCAGGCGGCAGCACTTCGACTCGGTCACTGGGTCGTCGTCGAAGTCTCCGATGAGGAGGCGCTGTTCCGGGCCGCTCGGAGCGTTCTCCCGGCACTCGTGATCATTGAGGCTGAGCTACCTCCACGCGACGCGCTCGAGGTCAGGAATGGGTTCCCGGGTGAGCGCATGTGCGCCGCCTTTCCGTCGGTCCCGGTCCTGGTTTACCTGGATCCCGATCAGACTCCTGCGGACCGGGTGCTCGAATGGGGACGATGCGGGATCCGGGGGGTGGTTGAACTCGGGAAGACGGACCGCTCCTCGGCACTGGCCGGGCTCATTGCGCGGACGTCGGATTCCGCTCTGGAGGCCTCCCCCCTCGAAGGCGTCTTCGGGATCGTCCCTCCCGAACTGCACCGCCTATTCCGCCGGGCCTACCTGGAGGCGGGCTCTCCCACGGCCCCCAGAATCTCGGTCGATGACCTGACTCGCCTTTGGCGACCCGGAGCTCATCGCACGACGCTCAACGCCACCCTTCGCCGCGCAGGCCTCCCTTCGCCCGGGTGGGTAGCCCGCTGGATCGTGGCGTTCAGGGCCGTGAACATGCTGGCAAACCCCGGTACGACTGTGGGGCAGGTCGCACTCACACTGGGTTTCGAATCTGACGCCGCCCTCCGCGAGTTCCTGAGAAGGCTCGCGGAAAGGCCTCCGACCCGGCTTGGCCCCTGCGATCTGATCGCGCTCTTTCACCGCCGATGCGGCCGTGAACTCATCCCGACGTCAGAACCACGGGCCCCCGCTCGGATCCGTGAGGTCGAGCCCTCGTTCATTCCCCGATCGTTCGGTGCACACTCACTCGAGGAGTGGGGAGCTTCGGCTCTCGGGGTGCGACACGCGCACCTCCCCCGGACTGGGGTTCCAGCTCCCGGGGCCGGGCCTCGGACCGAACGGGAGGTAGTGTCATGCGCAGGAAACTCATCATCGCCTTCACTGCTGCATCGATGTGGGGTGGAGCCTTCGCAGCTCCGCTGGCCGCGGGCGACGTCACCGAATGCTACGACGAAGTGATCGTGTGGTGCGCCGATGCGATGGACGATGCCAGGTGGTACGAGAGGTTCGCGCTGGGTCTCACGTGCAGCGCCATGCTCGGTGGATGCGTGCTCGACGGCGCGATTTCGATCAGCCTCTGACGGCGGAAGGGTCTGCCCCGACTGCGGTGCGAGCTCACCCCATGCGAAGAGAGAGAAAACGGTGATCAGGTCGAAGCGGGTTCTCACGGTGGTCGGGGCGGTCCTGTTCCTCGGATGGGGAGCGCTCGGATGGATGCAGCGCGGCGCGAGCGGGTACGACGGACTTCCGGCGGTCAATGGTCGTTTGTCCCCATATGAGCCTTCGTTGACGCGAGGGTGGACCGAGCTGATCCGGATCGATCCGGCGCATCTGGGGGCGGCATCGATCCAGGGCCTTGATGCGAGCGGCGATACCCTTTTCCTCGTTCAGCGTAGTCAATGGACGCTGGTCCCTCCGGACGGTCCGATCGAGTCGCACGGATCGACGGTGCGGGGGGATCCCAACTGGATCGGGCAAGGGCTCGCAATTGCCGTGCTCCGTGAGCGCGTGGCGGTACTGGACCGAGCGCGGGCCGAGATCTCCTACTGGAGCCGGGACGGGGTACGCCTGGCGGCACACTCCATCCGCGATCCGGATGTGGCGGTGGTAGAACCTGAGAGCCTCGTTTCAGATGGGAATGAGACGCTCTTCCTGAGCCTGCGAAAACTCCGGACGAGTGGGGAGGGGGAGTGGCTCGTCGTCCGGATTGGCAGCGAGGGCGCCGTGATCGATACCGTCTACAGAGCCGACACGCACCTTGAGCCCTGGGGCGTGATGAACCCTCCAGCGGTGGCGGCTCGCCCCGATGGCACTTTCCAGATTGCTCCGGCGAACGAATGGAAGGTCTTCGAGCATGGGAGCGACGGGGAAAGACGCGTGGAATGGAGTCGTCCAGATGGGCCAAGATGGGTAGTGCCCGACAGCATCCGACGGGAGTACGCGGGGATTCTCGATCGGATTCCGGCACCCATGAGGCGGGGCCTGTCGCTCCCGGAGCATTTCCCGCCGGTACAGGCCATCGGAGACCTCGGCGAAGGTCGGCGGGCGGTGCTGGTTGCAGCCGGATGGGACGACGAGGTTCATCTCGAGATCATCGGAAGCGATGGGAGCCCCCTCGGTCGGCTGTGGGAGGATCCCGAGGTGGATCCGGTATTTCTGGTGCGAGGAGGCATATACCGGATCCGCGAGCTGCCTGAGACAACACTGATTGAGCGACTCAGCGTTGTGGGTGCCCCATGACAGCCTTCGAAGTCGTTCTGGACGGCGTCACTCACCGCTACTCCCGCTCGCGTGCTCCCGCGCTGGTAGAGGCGGACCTCGAACTCGGTGCGGGGGTGGTCGGGCTGGTCGGGCCCAACGGGGCTGGGAAAACCACTCTTCTCAAGCTTCTGCTCGGACTCCTGGAGCCGGAGCGCGGGACGATCCGGATCTGCGGAATGCTCCCGGCAGCGTTTCGGAGAACTCGGGGGCTCGGCTTCATCCCGGAGCGACCGAGCTTCCCGGAGTATCTGACCGTGGCCGAGTTCCTCGAGGCGTTTGCAGTGCTCCAGGGGTCCGCCTCCCCGATGATCGGGGCCGACCCGGCGATCGGTCGAATGAAGCTCGGCGAACTCATGGACTTTCGTCTGGGGGCGCTCTCTCTGGGACAGAAACGGCGTGTCGAGGTAACGGCCGCGCTCATGGGAGACCCGGATCTCGTCCTCCTCGACGAGCCGACCAACGGACTCGATCCTTTCGCTCTCGCCCAGTTCCGCGCCCTGATTCTCGAGGCACGCCGCCCGGGTCGGCTCATCCTGGTCTCGTCCCATCACCTGGACGAGCTGGATCGGATCGCCGAGCGGGTGGTCCTGTTGAACGAAGGCAGAGTCCAGGGGAACTGGTCCGCCGAGGAAGTACACTCCAGTTCGGGTTCCTTTCACGAGCACTTCACACGCACGGTGGTGTTGAATGAAGGCTGAGACGAATTCCCCCGGGGCCTTCCTCACGATCGTGCGGTGGGAACGACACCGGTGGATGCGAGCGGCACCGGGGAGAATCGCCCTCGGCCTGCTCCTGATCTATCCGGGTGCGGTGTTCCTCCCGTTCGAGAAGGCGGGGGTCTTCAGCGGGTGGCTGGAAGGGTCGTCGGTGCTGCTGGCGATCGGCATACTCGTTCTGGCGGGCCAGACGGGGAAGGATGCGGCCCGTCCGTCACCCGAGGATATCTGGCTCTTTCAGAAGGGGTTGTCCCTCCCGGACTGGGCGATCACCCGATGGGTGATCGACACCCTTCTCTCCTTCCTGATCCTGCTCTGGTGGGTGATCGTCCTCGTGGCGGCATCGTACTTCCGCGGCGAACCGCTGTCGCTCCTCGGGGCCGCAAGCGTCCTCGTCTGGCTCACCCTGATGTTCTCCCTTTGCGCCGGAATCCTCTTTGTCGTGGGGGCTGCGGGCTCGGACCGTGGGGTCGACTTCATGCTTCTGGTCGTACTTCTCGGGTTCACCGAGCCGCTCATCACTCGATGGCTTCCCGGCGCGCTCGCCCCCATCGCAGACCTGCTCCTTCCTCCGTTCCTGGAAACGGTCCGATTGCGTTCGGTGATCGCTCTCGGCGAGTCCATACGCATCGCACTTCCTCCCGCTTTCGAGATCGCGGCGTACCTGACAGCACTTCTTGCGATTGGTGCAGCGCTCCTCTCCAGGCGCCGTCCACAGCCTCGCTGAGGGAGGGGAGAGCGACTCCGGGCCCCGCCCCCCTTCCCCTCTTTCGTTCGGAGCAGGGAGGTGCCATTCTCCCCCGGGCAATCTGCTGATCCCGGACTGGAGCGATGACGATGCTGAAGGAGTTCAGGGAGTTTGCGGTCAAGGGGAATGTTCTCGACATGGCCGTCGGGATCATCATCGGAGTGGCGTTTGGAACCGTCGTTCAGTCCCTGGTGAACGACGTGATCATGCCGCCGGTCGGACTCGCACTCGGCGGCATGGACTTCTCGGCGATCGCACTGACGATCGGAACGAACCCCGATGGTGAGCCCGTTACGATCGGTATCGGACTCTTCGTGAACGCCCTGATCAGCTTCCTCATTGTCGCATTCGCCGTCTTCCTGCTGGTGCGGGCATTCAACCGGCTGAAGCGGAAGGAAGAGGCCGCGCCCACGCCGCCCCCGGGACCCTCCGCTGAGGAAAAGCTGCTGGCAGAGATTCGTGACCTTCTCGCTTCGCGCGCGGGGTGATCGGGAAGCTTCGGCGGCTGTCTGGACGGGGGCCAGCGGTTCCCTTTGTCTACCATCCAGACTATCGGAGGGAGCTCGCCGGGATCCCTCTCGACGCGATGCGCGGCGAGAGGGTCCTGGCCTTCCTTTTCGAGGAAGGGCTGATCCGACCGAAGCAGGTGAGTCTGCCACGTCCAGCTTCCATCGAGAACCTGCGACGAGTCCACTCGCCTGAATACCTGCGGAGCCTCGAGGATCCGGCAGAGGTCGGGCGGGTGCTCGGGCTCACCCTGCGGAGCGAGGAGGCTGCGGCTGCGGTCGCACTGCAACGTCTGATGGCCGGGGGCACGATCCAGGCTTCCAGGCTGGTACGCCGCTCCGGAGGGGTTGCGGTTCACCTCGGCGGGGGACTCCACCACGCGGGTCCGGACCGCGGCACCGGCTTCTGCCTGCTGAACGATGTGGCCGTCGCCATCGAGCGCCTCCGCGCCCGGGGGATGCGGGCTCCCGTGCTGGTGGTCGACCTCGATCTCCATGACGGGAACGGAACCCGGGCGGCCTTCGCGAGGGATCCGACCGTGCACACCTTCTCGATCCACAACGAGCGGTGGGATCAGGTCGAGGCCCTGGCCGACACCGCGGTCGAAGTGGGCGCGGGTGTGACCGACGAACGGTATATGGAGGCCCTCCGAAGCGCTCTGCCGCCCGTCGTTGCATCCCACCGTCCCGGTTTCGTGTTCTACGTCGCCGGTGCGGACATCGCCGCGACCGATGCCTACGGTGACGCGGAGGTGAGCGGAAGGGGAATCCTCGCGCGGGATCAGTTCGTCTTCGACGCGCTTCGGGCCCATGACCCCGGCATCCCGATCGTGGTGGTTCTCGGCGGCGGATACGGTGCCACGGCGTGGCGGGTTCCGGCCCGCCTCTCCGGGTGGCTTCTCACGGGCCGGACACTCGAACCGCCCGATGACCTCACGGCCGCCCTCCAGCGGGTCCGATGGCTGGACCGGATCGGTGATCCCGGCTCGCCGAAGACGACGACGGATCGGGCGGCGGACGCGCTCTTCAGTTTCTCGGCCGAGGACCTCGGGGCGCTCGGTGTGGGCGACGAAGAGGAACGGCTCCTTCTCGGTCGGTATTCCCTGGAGGAAGTGCGTCGCCAACTGGATCGTTTCGGGATCCTCCCGCAGCTCCGTGCCCGAGGGTACATGGAGCCGAAGGTCGAGCTCGTGGCGTCGACGGGCTTCGGGCCTACCGTCCGCGTTTTCGGGAGTCCGGAACGGAGCCCTCTCGTCATGGAGCTGCGGGTGGCGCTCGATCGTTCCCGCATCCCCGGGATGACCCTCCTCGGCGTGGAGTGGCTCCTTCTCCAGGATCCGCAGGCGGAATTCACCCCCTGGCGCCCGCCCCTCCCCGGTCAGGACCACCCCGGAATCGGAGTGCTCGCCGATGTCGTGGCCTGGCTCGTAACCGTTGCGCGGGAGATGAAACTGGATGGGCTCGGCTTTCGATCATCGCACTACTACATAGCCGCGCTCGCGCATCGGCACCTGCGCTTCGTTGACCCTCGCCGGAAGGGGGAGTTCGCCGTGATTCAGCGGGCCACGGAGCACCTCTCGCTTGCCGAGGCCTCACGTGCCGTGGCCGAAGGACGGATCGAGGATCTCGCCACGTCGACTCCGATCGAATGGGTCGACGTGGCGATGGTGGTCCCGCTTTCCGACGCGCTCAGGCGTTCGATCGGCGACTGATCCCCCCGAGCGCTCCCACCGGTGGGCACTCCAGCAATTCAGCGGCCTGCCAGGACGTTTCAGCTGAAACGTTTCCGCTGAAGGGGGTATCCACTTCGCTCCCCTTACCCCAAGATATAGGGGTGTCCGCTACGACATCCCATCCGATAGGCGGGGTGGACTACCCCCGAACTCTGGCGGAATTCGATGAGTGGTTCTCGTCGGAGGCCGCCTGTGA
>JBGTMU010000363.1:0-4724 GCA_041743405.1 Longimicrobiales bacterium
GCGGGAGAGCATGGCAGGCGAAAGATCGAGCCCGGTCCTGGAGCCACCGGTAAAGCGCGCCAGCACGTGTCCGGCGCCGACGCCGACCTCGAGAATCCGGTCTTTGGCTCTGGCCCCGGCGAGCCGCACGATGGCGCGCAGCCGTCCCGCCTCGACCCATCGAACGATGAACCACGCATCGCGGTAGTAGCGCTCGATGTCGTAGCGCTCGACCATCCGCTCGTTCCAGGCGGCAATGTCCCCAGCGCCGCTCGCGTGCCCGCGTTCGGGGTCAGTCATGGAGCCTGTCGGAAAGAAGAGTACCGGTCATGATGAAGTCCGGCTCGATGTCATGGAACGGCACGAACGGGTCGCCCGGGATGTAGATCCCCTGCCCGGCTCGTCGCAAGGCCGTCGCGTTGAGGACGGTCGAGCGCATCCTGCTCCAGGCCCGCGGCGGCTGGCCAAGTCCCGGAGGTACCACTCGATCGCCCCTCATCAGTCCTGCTGCCTGAGCCAGCTCTCCAGCGTGAGCAGCGCCCAGAGCTGGTGCCCGTAGTCCGCCGTGCCTGCGAGGTGCTCGTCGAATATCCGCCGGACCGGCTCGGGCCGAAGCCACTCCCAGATCCGGGCCCGGTCACCGAAAAGCCGGTCCTCCACGGCAGGCCGCCACTCGTTCCGGAACCAGGTGGGAAGGGGCACGCCGAACCCCATCTTGGGTCGGTTCATCGCCTCGGCCGGGATGAGATCCCCGAAAGCCTCGCGCAGAAGGATCTTCGTCCGCCCACGGCGAATCCGCCACCGATCCGGAAGGCGCTGGGCGAACTCGAGCACTGCGGTGTCGAGGAAGGGGGAACGGAGCTCCAGCCCGTGCGCCATGCTGCACCGGTCCGCCTTCACGAGGAGGTCTTCGGGTAGATAGGTATGGAAGTTCAGATCCAGCACTCTTGCCAGGGTGGAGCGACCGGGGCCGGGGCCGATCCTCTCCCTGAACGACCGCAGGTGCACGTCGCGAGCCTCGACCGATCGATGCTCGGGGCGAACAAGCCCCTCCCCCCCCGGCAGCCCCTCTTCGGGAAAGAACCCGATCCATCGGAGCATCCGCTCGTCGAGTGGAAGCGCGGCCGCACTGAAGAACCTCGCGACCCGACGCGACGGGCTCCGGAAGTTCGCGCCATGAGGGAGGAGCCGCCCCACCTGATGGCCGAGGCGAGCCACCGTTCCCGGAATGCGCTCCGCGACCATGGCCCCGTAGAAGCGGAGGTAGCCGGCGAAGGCCTCGTCCCCCCCGTCCCCGGTCAGCGCCACGGTCACGTGCTCCCGGGTGAGCTCGGACACGATGAAGGTGGGGATCGCGGACGAGTCTCCGAACGGTTCGTCGTACGCCCGGACCAGGCGGTCGATGAGGTCGATGGAGCCGGGGCCCACGGCGAACTCGGTGTGCTCCGTGCCGAACCGCTCCGCAACCATCCGTGCGTAGCGGGTCTCGTCGTACGAGTCATCGCCTGAGAAGCCGATGCTGAAGGTCTTCACCGGTTCGGTCGTCATCCGGCTCATGAGCCCCACCACGATGCTCGAGTCGATCCCCCCGGAAAGGAATGCGCCGAGCGGCACGTCCGCGACGAGGCGGCGACGTACCGCCTGCTCCATGAGCGCCCGCACCTCCGCGACCGGATCGGAACCAGCCAGCGGTTCGGCCCGCCACTCGGAGCTCCAGTACTCGCGGAGTTCCTCCCTCCCCTCGGCATCCACCACGAGGCAGTGAGCGGGAGGCAGTTTCTCGACACCGGCGTAGAAGGTGGCGGGCCCCGGAACGTACCCGTACATGAGGTAGGGCAGAAGCTGACCGGGGTCGGGGGACGCCGCCACCTCCGGATGCGCAACGACGGCCTTCATCTCCGAGCCGAAAACGAGACCATCTCCGGTACGGGCCAGGAAAAGCGGCTTCTTCCCCACTCGATCGCGCGCGAGCATGAGGCGTCGGCGCGGCTCATCCCAGAGGGCGAAGGCGAACATCCCGTCGAGATGCTCCGCGACCGCGTCCCCCCACTCCCGGTACCCGTGGACGATGACCTCCGTGTCGCTCCGGGTTCGAAAGTGATGACCTCGGCGCTCCAGTTCTTCTCTGAGCTCCCTGAAGTTGTAGATCTCCCCGTTGAAGACGACCTGGACCGCGCCGTCCTCGCTCGCCATCGGTTGATCCCCCGTCTCGAGGTCGATGACGCGAAGCCGGGTGTGTCCGAAGGCGCAGCGTTCCCCGACGGAACTCCAGGCGGAGAGCTCATCCGGCCCACGATGGCCGAGGGTGGCGGCCATCTTCCGAGCGACCTCCCGGCTCGCAGGCACCGCTCCGAAGCGCACCTCCCCGGCGATCCCGCACATCAGCCGCCTCCCAGTTCCCTGTAAAGCGCGAGATACCCCTCGACTCCGGTGTTCAGGCTATAATGGCGTTCCGCGAGCCCCTGCGCCTTCGCCATCCGCTCGGGACGCCGCGCCGCCTCCAGAAGCCGCCCTGCCACCGCCTGTGGGGCGTCATCCGGCCGCACCATGACTCCGACGGCTTCCCCGCCAAGCTGCGTCTCCAGGTCCCCGACTCCCACCGTCGCGGCCACCGCCATTCCCGACGCCAGGTACTCTCCCACCTTGGTGGGCGCACTTGCTCGAGTAGCGGGACCGGGGCGCATGAGGGCCAGCCCCGCATCCATGGCCGACAGCCACTCCGGCACCTCCTCGTGCTGCAGCGACCGGATCAGGGGGTGCACCCCTTCCGCCTCGGCCATGCGGGAGGCGAGCTCCACCTCCCGGGTGAGGACCACGAACCGACCGCCCTCCTCTTCGAACCGCTTCCCGACTCGCATCGTGAGGGGACCCAGGTAACGCATGCTGAGTGATCCTGAATAGACGAGAAGGAGCCCCTCGCCCAGTCCGAGCCGGCGCCGCACCGCACCCGCGTCTTCTGCAGGCTGGAAGCGCTCGAGGTCGACGCAGGTGGGATGACCTCGACCCTGGGGAGCGCCACTCCGGGAGCCAGGGAAGGAAGCGCCTCCGCCCCCGCCTCCGTGAGGCTCACGATGGCGTCCGCCTCCGCGAGGAGCCTCTTCTCGAGAGCCCGCAGCCCTCGTACCAGGAGGGAGGCCTCCGCCCACTGGCCCGCCTCGATCCGCTCGTCCACCCAGAAGCCCCGCATGTCGAAGAGAAAGCGAGCATCTGACCGGCGGGCGATCATCACCGCGATCAGTCCCCCGGTGTAGCCCCGCCCGTGCACCAGAGCCACCCGCCGGCCCCGCAGGTACGACCTTGCGGCTCGCACCCCGCCTGCCACATCGTACGCGGTCGCCGGGAGGCTCGGGCTCCGGTGGTAGCGGAGCGGGATCCAGTCGACGGCTGCGCGACTCAGGCGGGTGCGCATCGCCTCGACCCGCGCATCGTCCCCGAGGTCCCCCGGCTTCTCGAACGAAAGCACGGCCAGGGAGGTGCCCCGAAGGGCGAGCGCTTCCACGTACGCCACCACCTGAGATTCCCCGAGGGGTTCCAGTAGCCCGTCGTACGAGACGTAGAGCACGGTGGCGGGAAGCGCGGTCATCCACCCATCTTAGCGGGGCTCGCGCCCGCCCTCCAACCTCCTCGAGCGGAGCCCCCTTGGCACGCGTCCTCCTCATCGCCGGGCACCGCCCGAACCGCTCCCCCTCCCAGCGCTACCGGTTCGAGCCGTACATGCCCTTCTTTCGGGAACACGGTTTCGAGTGCGACCTCTCTTACCTGGTGACGGAGGAGGAGGACCGCTTCTTCTACCTTCCGGGTCACTTCGGGCGGAAGGCGGCCGCCACCCTGCGTCATCTGACCATCCGGCTCGGCGACCTGCTCCGGGCCCGCAACTACGACCTGATCTTCATCCATCGCGAGGCATTCTTCCTCGGACCCGCCCTGTTCGAGGCGCTCCTCGCGCGCACCGGCCCGCCGGTGATCTTCGACCTGGACGATGCCATCTGGCTCCCCAACGTGAGTGAGGGGAACCGGGCGCTCGCATGGATGAAGTACCCCGGGAAGGTGGCGAGCATCGTGCGCCGCGCGGATCTGGTGATCGCCGGAAACGAGTACCTGGCGGATTACTGCCGGGACCTGAACGACGAGGTGCACGTCATCCCCACGACGGTCGACACCGGAGTGTATCGGCCGCGTCCGGCTGCTTCGGCAGGCCCCGACGCTCCCGTCGTCATCGGATGGAGCGGCAGTCCCACGACGACACCCCATTTTCGGGCGGCGGTGCCCACGCTGGAGCGTGTCGCGGCGCGCTTCGGAGATCGGGTCCGATTCAAGGTGATCGGCGACGGCGACTTCACGGAACCGCGGCTCGGAATCCGGGGCGTGCCCTGGACGGCCGAAACGGAGCTCTTCCATCTCCACGAACTCGACATCGGGATCATGCCCCTCCCCGACACCGAGTGGGCCCGGGGCAAGTGCGGGCTGAAGGCGCTCGTCTACATGGCCGTGGGGATCCCGGCCGTGGTCTCGGCTGTGGGAGTGAACCCCGAGATCGTGACCGACGGGGTCGACGGCTTCCTGGCTTCCAACCCGGAGGAGTGGGAACAGGCGATCAGCGCGCTCGTGGAGTCGCCCGAACGGAGGTCCCGCATCGGGGCAGCCGGAAGGCAGCGGGTCATCGACGCCTACTCCGTGGCGGCGAATCGGGAGCGGTATCTGACCGCTTTCACGACCGCGCTCGCCAGGCGCTGACTCGTGTGCTG